>JAAZOE010000393.1 GCA_012797915.1 Candidatus Zixiibacteriota bacterium
GAGGGCTTTGCCTTTGATATTACTTTTATCCAGGCAGCCCCAGAAACGGCTGTCTTGGCTGTCGTCCCGGTTGTCCCCCATGACAAAATACTGACCATCCGGCACGACCAACGGGCCGAAATTGTCCCGCGGCGACAGTTCCGCCGGGATAATCCGGCTGTCGATATTTTTCGAGCTTTCCGGAATCGGCGATATCTGCCCGTCGACCACCAACACCTTGTCCACCACTTCGACCGTCTGCCCGCCGACGGCCACGATCCGTTTGATGTAATCCTTACCAGGGTCGTAGGGGTTGGAAAAGACGATTACGTCGCCGATTTTGGGGGGCGAATATTCATAGGCCAGCTTGCTGACGAAGATGTAATCCCCGGCCAGCAGGGTATCTTCCATCGAGCCGGAGGTGACATGATAGGCGGAGACGACGAAGAGACGCAGCAGCACCGCGGCCAGAAGCGCGATGAGGATGGTCTCGAGGTACTCGCGCAGGAGGGATTTGCCTTTTTTCTGTTTCCGGCTGAGCTTATCCGCGACCGCCGTCCAGTCCGGCGGGCTGACCGGGTCATAGCCGGCCTGGGTCCCGAGTTGCTGATCCATAGAATCTGTATCGGCACCCGGGGCCAAAAATTGAGCCTGCCCCGGAAGCGAAATTGTATAATTCTCTGGGGTACAGACCGTTGGTGGCGGCACAGTGGTTTCGGCCGGGATGGCATTTGGGGCGGGGTATAAATGAAGAAGGCGGGGCTCTGGTGGTAAGGTAGAAGGATGGTTAATGATCACTAATTCCATGGCGTTTGAAGATTTTGCTTGACACCTTGGTCTTGAGGATAATACCATGAACATAGAAGGGTCGTCGGCCGTCACTGGAATGAAGGACGGCAGACGGCACCGGCGCCAAGAAACTAAGGGTTTTCAAATAAATCGAGGTGGCAAATGCGCGACCGAAGCAGATGCGCTGATATGTTGGCGTCCATGGTCGTTTTCTCCGTGTTCCTAATGATGGCTCTGATCATAGGCGGACGCCTTTTCGGGCAGGAGTTCCGTCCCGACAAAGATTATAGTCCGAATGAATTCGAAAAAACTCTGATTGACCGGATAAAAATGGCCGCCAAACCAGATACAGGCGCAATGATGTTTATTTATCGAATGTCTCCGGCGATTGAAGACGCCTGTAAAGCGCTGGATAATCCAACACCGCAGGCAATCGACAGCATCATGGAGTACGCCGGCGGTTGCCACAGGGTGATTTTTCGCGAATCAATGGTCAAACTTCAGGCCGATACTTCGGTGCTCGCAGAAATAATGGCCTGTATGCCTCAGCAGGGACATTTCGCGGTAAAAACCGTCGAACTGCCAAAAGGTATATACCTTATCGTCTACTGGTCGCACATAGCCCAAAAGTGTCTCCCGGCGAAAGGGGGAATTGGCTATGGCGGAGGCATCTATCCGGGCGATCCCGATTTCTTTCGAATCGGGCTATCAGCAAGGGTTGATTCGGATTCAATAAAGTACATACTGTACCGCGGCACAAGCAGCCTCACCGTACCATCTGATAGTATTGTTAAAATGGTCTCTTTTGCAACGGTTCATGATAGTTTCGATGTCTCGGTCGAATTCGAAAAAAGGCGTTTCGATATTTGGACTCTGAATCTCTATTCTCTCAATCGGACGACCAAACGGTATGATCTCATTGGCATTGCTATCCCCGCTTGCGTTCTAGACGGCCCGCCGCGCCCGAGAAAGTAAGAGAGTCAAAAAAGGAGGAAAGGATGCAACGGGCAATCATATATATTCTTATCGGGTTTATGGTTGAAACAGCGTATGCTGTTACGGGAACCGTGACTATTGGAGGGGAACAATCCGCGTCGGGTGTTCTTTCAATCCGGAATGGGATATATTTAGAGTCCAGTAAGCAAGGGGTTTGTGGCATAAGGCTAATTATTAAAAAAGTTCCCGACCAGCTTGCGGGGGGAAATAGTCCGGAATATTCCAATCGCGTTGTGACGTTTGATGGGTCACAATCCGATATCATGCAGGAAATTGACGACGAGGTTGGGAGTCCGTGCTATTATCTCGTCTGGGGCGACACTATTGGCTCCACCGTTCACTTTCCAGACACGCATACCTTTGCGATTTGTCAAGACGCTATTATGAATCTTTCATCTATATTAGATGGTTTGGAAGACGGCACCCCATCTGATTATACTAGTTGCCCTGACAGCCTGGCCTGCTTTTTGGCGGCGGTGCCTGGTGAAATCCAATCCGACACAGGCTATTATCGATTTTGCAGAGGCGGAGTTTACGTACGGGTGCCAATACCGATATGAAGTGGTTTCGGCAGTCTTCAAATGGATAATAGAGAACTTGCGTTGGCGTTCTCCTTCGAATGATTCTGCTCATTTTGATGCACTCGGAATATTTTCGGATACTCTGGAACCAAGTCACTTCAATCGCTACCGCACCGACTGTAAAGGTTTTTCCCGCCTTTCAATTGCCTTTTTACGAGCATTGGGTATTCCTGCCCGTTTTGTTTCCGGGACTACTTTTTAATGCCCTCTATGAAGTACCCATGGATGGTGGGGGTGTTATCGGCCTTACTTTTGGCCATGGCGCCCATGCTTGGGCGGAAGTCTATTATCCCAGCGCGGGGTGGATTCCGTATGATCCTCAAAGGTACTTGCACCATACCGATGTGCTCCGCTATAAAAAGGCTCATGGAAGTCAGAACACCAACGTACATCCGGAATTATTCATGGTCTTGGTGCGAACTCCCAATATGTACGATTGGTGCGTTGTTCAATCCATTAATGACGACTGGTCCACGCTTGATTGTTATTCCTCTAATATTTGCTCGATAGATAATCTGCATCTCCTGTCAATTGATCAGTCATACCCTACATATAAGATCGCAATTGCCGATTCGGCGTATGCCCCGGCGGGCGCCTGTTGCGTCGTGCCGGGGGATATCAACGACGATGGCAAGGTCACGGTTGGTGATCCGGTTTTCCTGATAACCTATATTTTCCGTGGAGGGCCGGAGCCAAATTGCGGGACCACCGCCGATACAAACAATGATTGTAACATAAACGTCGGCGATGCCGTCTACATAATCAATTATATCTTTCGCGGAGGTCCTCCGCCGGATTGCATTCCCTGTAAATCGTATCAGATGCCCGGCCAAGATATTGCATCACAATGAGATCGTGCTTCCCGGAGCAGGTGTTTATACTACCGGCCCCATGCACCCCGTCAGTTCAACTTCCGCTTGACAAATCGGCCGATTCTTGGGTTATTTCGGGTGAGGAAGGTGCACGCGAGGCCGGTTCCGGAATCGGTCCGCCGCCCCGCGTAACGGCACCTTGGAGCGTCACGATACCAGACAACGCGTCGAAGACCACAATCGACGCCGAACCGATTTCGACCCGGCCGGGGGAATGCCCAGTCGCGTTGTCGGAACGGAATCTGAACGCGACCACACGCTCGAGAGGGGAAGGGGCAAACGATCCGGCCGGGCGAAATTAAATTTTCAACTGGGAGGGATGTATGAAACGTTGGCTGACCTGGGGGCTGAGTTCACTCTTCGTGGCGGCCTTTGCCTTATCCATGGTCGTGACCATGGCCCAACCGGCCGCGGCCACCGACAGCGGGGTGACTTGTTGCTTCATTAAACGATGTCCCGGCTTTCAACCGAGTGAAATGGGTTCAATCGGACCGGCGGGCTGCCTGCACTACGGCAACTCCTGCGACCGGTGGTGCGGTGAAGGCCCCGGAACCGAGCAACCGTTCCTGCCTCCGGACATTTGATGAAGTGATTTCTTTGTCTTCCTCCGGGCCGCAGTATCGGCCCGGAGGAGCCTAATTCATCAATCATCTTTGGGGAAAAACGATCGCTCGGTCGGGCGCCTTACCGGGCGACGACATAAAGAAGCAGGAAAACCGTCGCCAGCCACAGCACCACCGTCCCCAGAAGCGGCCGGTCAGTCAGGAGTATCTCCGTCGGCGACCCGCCCCGCTCCTCCTGATGAATCAGATACAGATAGCGGAAGAGACCGTAGATCACGAACGGCACGGTCAGGTAGAGATACTGCGTGTGCAGTTTCTGGGTCACCTCCGGCGAGATGACATAGATCAAATAACAGACCAGCACGGCCGGGGTGACCACGCCGATCAACTGGTCCAGGAAATAGCTCGAATACTGTTTCAAAATCCGCCGATGATCCACGCCGCCGTTTTCCAGCAGAATCAGTTCGTGGCGACGCTTGCCGAAGCCCAAAAACAGCGCCAGCAGAAACGAGGCGATCAGAAGCCAACCGGAGAAGAGCACCTTGATAACGACCGCCCCGGCCACCGCCCGCAGGACGAATCCGGCGGCAATGCACATCACGTCGATGATGACGATATGCTTGAGCCAGAGCGAATAGAGCAGGTTCAGCGCCAGATACCCGGCGGCGACGCCGAAAAACGGCAGGTCCAGGACGGCCGCCAGCCCCAGCCCGACGAGCCCCAGGAGACAGGCGGCGGTCAACGCCGCCCTTGGTGTTATCCGGCCGGCGGCGATCGGCCGATGGGCCTTGATCGGATGGTTGCGGTCGGCCTCGGCGTCGGCCAGGTCATTGATGATATAGACTGCCGATGATAACAGGCAGAAAAGCCCGGTGGCGGCCAGGGCGGTCAGCAGTCGGTGAGGGTCGTGGGCCGAGCCGGAAAATATCAGCCCGGCCAGCACCACGCCGTTCTTGACCCACTGCTGGGGCCGGAGAAGCTGGATAATATCCCGCGTTCTGGATTGATCGCTCACAAGCGGTAAGATAGCATTCCGGCCGGGAAGTTCAACTAAAGATTTCGGCGGTCACGCCGCGGCCGTTTGTTTCAAGCGAACGGCCGCGGCGCGTCGACACAAATCTACGTCCGGAACAGGTATTGCAGCTTCATGAAAAACTGGCGCTGGGTCAGCTGCCACTCGGTCGGATGATCGGGGTTGACGGGCAACCGATCCAATTCGTTGTAGTCATAGGTCGACCCGACATAGAAGACCGAAAACGAGCCGAGCCGATAGGTCAGCAGCGGATCGACATCCCAGGCCTTGTCGAAATCGTTGTACTGCACGACCAGACGGAACGATAATTCCCGGGTGGCCTGGTATTGAATCCTGGTGCGGGTGATATACCCGTTGTAATAGCGCTCCTTGTGCTCCAGGCCGGTCATGCGGGTGAAGTTGAAATTCGGTTCGATGGTCAACCGATCGATCGGCTTTAATGACATATATGCGCCGACCGTGGTTTCCTCGCCCTTGGCCATTTCGTAATACGCCAGACCCCGGCCATACTCCCAATAGAACCCGTACCCAAGTCCCTTGCCGGGCCGCCCGTCGATGTCGGCATAGATGTGCCACATATCGTCGAACCCGACGCCTCGCCAGAGTTGATAGGCGTTGCTGTACCCCCCGCTGAATGAGGTCCCGGCCACCCGCGTGTTGACATTCAGGCTGGCGTTGATCTGGTCCGTCCGCTTGACCCCGGTAATGAAATCCCATCGCCGGAAGGCATACATGTTCGGGGTGATCGTCACGATCGGGCCGGATTTCGGGTAGATCGTGTAACTGAGCGCCGCCTCGCCGGTGCGATGGTTGTTGACCGGGTCATATCCGTTCTGCGTGCGGTAACTCGGTTCGATCTGGTTATACCCGAGGAAATAGTTCAGGCTGCGGGCGTCGCGATCGAAACGGACGATAAAGGCGTGGCCGGAGTAATCCTCGCCGTCGAGGCCGATGGTATGCTTATCCCGGTCAAACGTCCGGTCGCCGTACCCCGGGGTCAGCGACGGTTTGTCCGGCTCCAGCGTATGGGTGAACAACGCCTGTCCGACGATATGATACTGCGGCGACAAGCGCAGGTCGCCGTCGACCGAGAATACCGTCCCCGACCCGCCGCCGTCGAAGCGGCGGTCCGTGAGCATGACACCCAGCCGGGAGTTGGCCCCGAACTGCTGGGACGCCCTCAGGATGGTCGAGGTGCTCTTGCCGGTGTTCAACAGCACGCTGCTGGCGTCCAGCGGGATCATATACGGCGTGTTGTCGTCGCGGGCGACGACCGCTCCGATCGTGGTCCCCCCGGTCCGGCCGGTGACTTTGGCTGCCAGCGAGGGATCATTAATGGTGCGGGTGTAAAACGAATTGAACAGGGTGGCGAAAATGTCGCTCCCTTCCTGGAAAAACGGCCGCCGCTCGGGATACATCAGCGAGATGGTCGAGTTGACGTCGATCTGGTCGGCATCGGCCTCAATCTGGCTGAAATCGGGGTTGAGGGCCGCTTCCATGGTGATGTCCGAAGTCAGGGCGTATTTTCCGCCCAGCGACATTTCCCCTTTCGGCTTGCCGTTGTCAAAATTGTACGCCGGGTCGGCGGTCTCGGTCAGATGGCCCGATTGGGTGGCCACGAAGGCCGGCAGGATCTCGATCCCTTTGCCCGGTCGGACATCGCGGATGCCATCAAGGGTGCCCCATTGGCAGGAGCGGCAGCGCTCGTTCCGGTTGACCGCCGCCCAGGCGTATTGCTGGGTCGTCCCGCGCGGCCGGCTGCGGATAAACTGGACCCGCCAGTTTTGTTCGTCCTTGTTGGGAAAGCGCATACTGGCGAACGGAATCGCGATCTCGACCGTGTAGCCGGAATCGGTGATTTTTGCCGCCGATTCCCAGATCAAATCGTACCCGGAGTCCTCGCCCATGATGCTGGTCCAGAGCATGTCCTTCTGTACCCCGTACGGGTTGACCATAAACTCATACGCCCAGGAGGTGTTGTTATAGGTGTCCAGGCAGACGCCGACCATATCGTCGCCGGAATACCGGTCGCGCTGGCTCATGGTTGCCCGCAGTTGATCGGGATGATCGTCATAGCAGACGAAAGCGACATAGAGTTTGTCCGCATCGTAGGTGACCAACACGTCGGTTCGCACTTCCGGCCGGATGTTTTCCCCTGGCTGGACCTCGGCGAAGTTGCCGAACCGGGCGGCGGCCTTCCAGACGGGATCGTCTAGGGCGCCGTTGATATCGACGTCATCGGCGGTTTTGGCGATGGTGAGGCTCGGTTGCACTTGCGGCTGGAACGATTCCTCCGTGGGGACGGCGAATGCGTTCGCGACCAGGACAATCATGAGGGCGGCGGTGAGGAACCGAGATGGTCGAAAAGAGACAATAGGTTCCATGACCAGAATCCTTTGTTTCTGGTTGCCGCGGGTCATCGGTTGACCCGCACCAAAAAAAGATTGCAGTTGAGTTGTCTTGAGACGCTGCCCCTCCACCCGGATGCAGCGACTCCCGACGGCCCCCGGCGGGGAGAACCGCCACAGGTATCGATACGGGGAGGTGTATCAATATGTTTCAGGATTTTAGCCGAGAGAACTGGGCTTTGTTGTTATGGAAACGAATATTTTGGTATCGCGCGGAAATACGCTGCTGACTGTTATTCGTCCGTTCCGGTGCTAGGGCATCAGCGTTTTCGGGTGGTCCAGCATCGCCCCGACAATGTCGCGCATGTCCGTGGCCGTCCCCACGACCAGCTTATCGCGACGTTTGTAGTATTCCAGACAGGTCGTACAGGAAGCCACTGTCGAGCCCCGCTCCACAAACTGCTTCAACTGCTCCTCCACCGGCGACCCCTCCGTCGACAGAAAAATTCCGCTGTTGACGCAGATGATCCGGGCCGGAACCGTTCCCGATTCCAACAACATGGTCAGAAACGATTTGATCAGCCGTTCTCCCAGGTCCGGCTCACCATCCCCCAACCAGGCCGATTTGAGCAGAAGCAGCATATCTTTGTCCACACCCACGATGACACTCCTTGACACGACGTGACGGCGTTTAGATTTCCGCCAATTAACGCCTCCGTCGGGCCGGGGTCAAGCCTCTTCGGCGGATTTTTGGCTCCTCTCCCCCGCCGCCGGAAGATCGACCGCAATTGCCAACAACTTTTCGGCTGATTTTTCGTCTTTAGATACTAACGCCCGCCGACCGACAGGCGCGCCGGTCGGTCTTTGCCGCCGCGGAGAAAGTGGCTGTACAGCCTGAGCGTCTGGATGAAAGAGGAGAGACCATGAAATCACTGGGTAGGCGCACGATCGTGATCGTGGCGATGCTGGCCTTTGCCGCCGGGATCGTTTCCGCCGGCGACTTGCCGGAAATCAAGTATGAGAAATACGAATTGCCCAACGGCCTGGACGTCATCCTGCATGAGGACCATTCCATACCGATGGTTTCCGTGAACGTCTGGTACCACGTGGGATCGAAAAACGAAAAACCGGGCAAAACCGGGTATGCCCATCTGTTCGAGCATATGATGTTTGAGGGTTCCCAGCATCATCCGGTGGAATTCGACGACGGCATCGTCAAATACGGCGGTATCGACAACGGCTCGACCACCGAGGACCGCACCAACTACTGGGAAAACATGCCCAGCAACTACCTGGAAAAGGCCCTCTGGCTGGAGGCCGACCGGATGGGGTACCTGCTGCCGGCGCTGGATTCCGGCCGTCTGGTCAACCAGCGCGACGTGGTGAAAAACGAACGCCGCCAACGGGTGGACAACCAGCCCTATGGCCGGGTGGATGAACTTTCCCGCACCCTGCTGTATCCCAAAACCCATCCGTATTCCTGGCCGGTCATCGGCAGCATGGCCGACCTGTCGACGGCCACGGTGGAGGACGTGTCGGATTGCTTCCGCACCTATTACTCCCCCAACAACGCCTCCCTCTGTATCGCCGGCGATTTCGACCCGGCCCAGGCCAAAGCCTGGGTGGAAAAATATTTCGGACCGATTCCTCCGGGCCCGACCATCGACCGCCTGACCTCATGGGTCCCGGTCCTGACCGACGTTCGACGGGCGAAACTGGAGGATAATGTCAGCCTGCCGCGCGTGTATATCGCCTGGCAGACCCCGGCCAACTACGCCCCCGGCGATGCCGAACTGGATCTATTGGCCAGCGTGCTGTCCTCGGGAAAATCCTCGCGGCTGTACAAAACGCTGGTTTACGACCAGCAGGTCGCTCAGGAGGTTTACGCCTATCAGTATTCGCGCGAACTGGGCAGCACCTTCAATATCATCGCCACCGCCAAGAGCGGCGGATCGCTGGATGAACTCGAACGAAAGATCGACAGCATCTTGAAGGAAATCACCTCCAGGGGGGTAACCGCCGGGGAACTGGCGCTGGCCAAGACCGACTGGGAAACCGGGTTCGTCCGCGGCCTCCAGCAGGTAGGAGGGTTCGGCGGCCGGGCCGATCGTCTCAATTCCTACAATACCCAACTGGGCGATCCCGGCAAGATGCAATGGGATTGCCAGAGGTACACCAACGCCACCGCCGAGGGGGTCCGCCGGTGCGCCCTGCAATATCTGAAACCGGACGGCCGCGTGATTATTCAGGTCTATCCGAAAGGGGAACTGGCCACCGCCGGGGACACGGCCGCCATGGCGTCCGAGCCGGGCGGCGCCGCCGAACCGTCGTTCACCCCTCCGGTGATTCAGAATGGCACGCTGGCCAACGGCATGAAGATCATGCTGGTGGAAAAGCACGACCTGCCGCTGGTGGAGGTCGATCTCCAGATCAACGCCGGCTGGACGGCCGACCCGGCCGACCGTTTCGGCGTCAGCGCCATGACCGCCGACCTGTTGACCGAGGGCACCAAGACGATGAACGCGCTTCAGGTTTCGGATGAGGCCCAGCGTTTGGGCGCCCAACTGAACTCCTACAGCGGATACGATATCGCCACGGCCGGCGTCAACGTCCTGAAGAAAAACCTCGATCCGGCGCTCAAACTGCTGGCCGACGTCGTCCTGACCCCGACGTTCCCGGCGGCGGAACTGGACCGGATAAAGGAACTTAAACTGGGTCAGATTCAACAGGAATCGAAACAGGCTCTGAACATGGCCCGCAAGGTCTTCGCCCGCGAGCTGTATGGCGCCGATCATCCCTATGGCGAACCGGGATCGGGTAACGGCACCCCCAGGAGTCTGGCGGCGATCACCCGCGATGATCTGGTTAAGTTCTACAATACTTGGTATATGCCGAACAACACCACGGCCATTGTGGTCGGCGACATCACCATGGCCGAGGCCAAAGCCAAACTGGAAAAGGCGTTCGGCGGATGGAAGGGCGGCACAACGCCGGTCGTGGCGTTGAAACCGCCTAAACCTATTGCCAAGACGACCATTTGCATCGTGGACAAACCGGGCGCGGCCCAGAGCGCGATCGTTCTGGGGAACGTGGCCTTGCCGACGGCGGAACCCGATTTCCTGCCGACCGTTGTGGCCGTCCAGGTGCTGGGGGGCGGCAGTGCCGACCGGTTGTATTCGAATTTGCGTCAGGACAAGGGGTACACCTATGGCGCCTATTCCCGCCTGTCGTACCGCAAAGGCCCGGCGCCGTTCAACTGCTACGCCCAGGTGCAGACCGAGTTTACCAAGGAATCGGTGGCGGAGTTCGTCAAGGAAGTCCGCGGGATCACCGGCGAACGCCCCATCACCGTTGATGAACTGACCAAGAACAAGGATAACATCATCAAGAGTTACCCGCAGAATTTCGAGACCTATTCCGGCATCGCCGGACAGATGGGCATCATCAACAGCCTCGGCCTACCGGAGGATTACTGGAATACCTACGTCAACGGCGTTCGCAACGTCACGGTTGACCAGGCGATGCGGATGGCCAGACAATATATCCATCCCGACGCTCTGTTGATCGTGGTGGTGGGGGATCGTCAGAAGATCGAGCCGAGACTGCGCGAGTTGAACCTCGGCGAAATCGTCTTCCCCCCGGTGGATGACATTTGAGCAGCAGCGCGTTTCGGTAGATTGTAGAGCCGGGTGGCACCCTCAAGCCTTGGGCGCGAGGGTGTCGGAAAGGCATATCAAGCTTCTCTCGGTATCACACACCCCGAAGGCGGCCCGAGTCCCAACCTGCTCTCTGGGCCGCCTTTACCTTTTCATCCATCCAATTCCGATCACTCGATAGAGCCGTCGCCCCCAATGCTCCAGCGATTTCCACCGCATATAGTTTTTCCTCACCGGTTCAGGCGCCAGAGAGTGAACGTCAGCACCGAGGCAAAGGCCACCCAGGCGGCATAGGGAATCAGCAATATCCCGGCGGTCGTATTCTTCGGCCAAAAGGCGATTATCGTCGCCACGATCGACAGCCAGAGCACGACAATTTCGGCAAACGCCGCGGCCGGATTATGCAGGCCGAAGAATATCCAGGTCCAGAGACCATTAAGCAGGAGCTGGAAAAGGAATAATCCCAACGCCGGTCCAGCCCGCCTGAATCCATACTGCCGCCATACCAGCCACGCGGCCGTCCCCATCATAGCGTATAAAATCGTCCAGACCGGCCCGAATACCCAACCGGGCGGATTCCACGTCGGTTTATTGAGCGTCGCATACCATTCGCCGGGCACGAACCTTCCGGAGACAGCCGCCACGACGAAACAAAGGGCGATCCACCCAATCAATCCCAGAATCGACTGCATTTTGGTCATCGATATTCTCCTCTGCAATACCTCAACCGGTCAACCGCCCAATGGTTCCCGCGTGGGAAACACTCTTGACGGAAACGAAGGCCGATGGTATACTGGTCGGGCGCTGAATACCGAACAGACAACAGGTGGTCATCCATGAGCGGCAAGTCCGGCCCGTCGATTCTCGTGTTGTTTCCGTCATCGTATTACTACCCTGGCGGCCTGCCGCGGGATGAAATCAAGTCCTCGCCGCTGACCCTAGCCTCGTACCTGTCGCAATTTTTCCCGGTCGAATACGCCGATTTCGAGTTCTCCATCGGACGCCCGGAAACCAACATCCAGATTCGACGGTTCGAACGAAAAGCACGGGAATTTTTCGCCGCCCGGACGTTCGATATCCTGGCCCTTTCCTGCTGGACCACCGTAGGGTACCAGGCCACCATGGCCGCGGCGAAGATCGCGCGGGAAGTTCACCCCGGGGCGTTAATCGTCGTCGGCGGGTATCACCCCACCGCCCGGCCGGATGATTTCCGGGGACCGGACTCTCCGGTCGATTATGTCATCCGCGGCGAGGGGGAACTGGCCCTTCGGGAAATCGCCGAGGGGTTGGCCTCGGTTGGACGGCCATCACAGACCCGCGAAGTAATCGGTGCGCCGTTGACCGCGGATGACCTGGCCGTAATCGACTGGGATCTGATCGATGAACTGATCCAGACGACCTTCCCCGACGGGTTGAGCATGCTGACCACGTACCTTTCGCGCGGTTGTCCGTTCGAGTGCACGTTCTGCGTGGAGTCGCTGAAGAACCGCACCTGGCGGGCGCTCCCCACCGCGCAGGCGATAGAGCAGGCCCGGCAGGCGATGCGCCGATTTTCCATCCACGGCCTCGGGTTCGGGGATGCCTGTTTCGGCCTGCAGAAGAGCTGGCGCAAGGAGATGATCCAGCTTCTGGCGGCGGAGAGACCCGAATGCTGGATACTGTTCGAGACCCGGCCGGAATTTTTGGATGAGGATGATATCAAGCTCCTTTCGCAGATGAAAGTGGAAATCCAGTTCGGGGTCGAAAGCTGCTCGCCGGATATGCTCCGGATCATGAACAAGACCACCCAGCCGGAAAAATTCCTGGCCAAGTTCCGGGAAACCAGCCATCGTCTGTCGGAATACGGCATCGTCCATGGCGCCAATCTTATCTTCAATCATCCCGGCGAGACGGAGAAGAGTCTCAAGGAGACGTTCGCCTTCATGGACGCCGAAGCAGCCCGCGGACCGTCATCGTTGATCTGGACCTGCCACAGCTATATGCACTTTCCCGGCAGCGCCGTCGACCGCCATCAGGCGGAATACGAACGGCGGTACGGCGCGGTGTTCCACCAGCCCGAGTGGTGGAAGCAGGAGGGCAATCCATTCACCGCCGCCCGGAAGGTGACTCCATCGCACGATCTGTCCGGCAGCCGTGCGGGAATGTGGCAGACGCTGTTCGATGCCCGTGAGGAGGCAATCAAGGATGCTCTGACTCCGACCGCCTTCAAGATAGCGGCTGACGCCCTCTATCCTGATTGGAGGAACGATCTTCGGTATCCGCCGGCGTGATTATCGCTGAGGGATCGGCGGAGGCGTTCTATTTCACGCCGAGTTTCGACAGCACCTGCACGGCGTTGGTGTTCTTCGGATTCAGCTCGAGCGACTTTTTGTAATGTATGACCGCCCGCGCCGTATCCCCCCTGGCCAGCAAGGCCTCGCCGTAGCTGTCATAGACGTTGAACGACGCCGGATAGGCCTCGACGTTCAGGCGGAAGATCGTCGCCGCCTCATTGATTAATCCCCGTGACAGCAGTTGATATCCCAGCGTGTTCATCCCCTCTTCGCCGAAATCGAAATCGTCGGGGCGCTCCTTCTTCAGTCGATGATACTGCTCCACCGCCGGGCCGATTCCCTGAGCCACAATCATCGCCGTCAACGGCACGGCAATCGGCGGTTTAAGTTTGCCGGCGGACGCGGTCGTTTCCCGATACAGAATATCGGTCAGATAGTCTACCGTGGTCGTGGCCCAGGGGCCGTTCCAGGACGCCCAGGCGCCCAGCAGTTTTTCCGTCTTCATCTGCTCGGCGGTTTTCCCGGCGGCGGCCGCCCGACCGACCAGGTCGGCCATCTGCGCCATGGCCGCATGGTACTTTTCCAGATCGGCGCGGGAATAGACCCGCCCATGACCGGCGATGTATTGCACCTCGGGCGGATAGGTATCGAGAAGCGTTTGCAGATTCCTGATATATCCGGCGGGAGAACCAGATAGCGATAGATCGATGAACGGGATATTATCGGGGAAAATCAGGTCGCCGACGCAGACGACGCCGGAGCCGACGAAATGGACGATGAGGTCGCCGTCGGTATGCGCGTTGGGCACGTGTTTCAACCGCACCTCTTCGCCGTTGAACTTGATCGTAAGGGTATCGTCGAAGACCTTCGTCGGGGAATTGTCGTTGCGGATCGGCGGCAGAGAATAATATCCTCCCCCGATATTGCCGGCGGCGTTGCGCTGGGCGATGATGACTGCGGAATCCTTGAAGACGAAGTTTCCGGAGGCATGGTCGTCATGAGCGTGGGTGTTGATCACTATCCGGACGCGGCCGTTTCCCAGCTTTTTCAGCGTATCGGCCAGTGCGGGGGCCGTCCTGGCCAGGCCGACATCGACCAACAGGAGGCCGTCGGGGCCCACGGAGACAGTTTGGTTGGTTTCGAACTCCGCCTTACAGGTGGTCTTGTAGATATGGTCGGCCAGTTTGGTGACCGTGACCTTGATGGACGTATCTACCGGTGTTGCCGCTTGCCCGAAGACGACGCCTGCACCGCCGATGATAATCGCGGCCAGCAACAGCATATTCTTCATGATTCCGACCTCCTGAATTCCGATGCCTGCAGACCTGCCCGAAAGGGCGAGTCACCGACTGCCTCATCCTGTCATGAAAGACGAAGATACATCGCCTCATGTCAAGCAACAAAAAGGAATCATGGTTACCGGTCTCCCAGTCGTTTCAAGATCTGCACGGCATTGGCGTTATCGGGATTCAATTCCAGCGATTTTTTGTAGTTGGAAATGGCCGACGCCGTGTCACCCTTGGCCAGAAGCGCTTCGCCGTAGCTGTCATAAACGTTGGCCGATTGCGGATAGGCCTCGATGTTCAAGCGAAACAGCGCCAGGGTGCCGTCGATATCGCCGTTCTGCATATACTCATAGGCGGTCCCGTTCAGGCTCACTTCCGTAAACAGGACCGCCTCGGGATCGGCCGCCCGGCGGCGATGGTATTCCTCGATCGCCTTGTCCGCGCCGGAAGTTTGCAGGAGTTTGAAGAACGACACTCCCTGCAGAGATGTCCGCACGCGGGTATTGAACTCCTGCGGCTGTTCCATCTGGACCAGATGTCCGGACTTGTTGATGATGACTCGCTCGGCGCCGGGGATGCCGGTCTCGAATACTCCCGAATGCGCGTGAACATCGGGGTGGTCGTATTCGCCGACTACGACCAGCGCGGGGATTTTGATTTCATGCAGGTTCCCAAGCGCCGGACGGTCAGGCGGCAGAACCATCGCGCCGTGCTCTTCGAAGTTTTGCGGGTTTTGTTCCAGCAGTTGCCGGACCCGTTTCCTGGCGGCGGTGTTTTCGGCATAGGTTTCATAGGGGTCTTTTTCCGACCAATAGGTGATTGCCCTTTGCAGATCGACCATATCGGCCGCCGTTAAACGGCCGCCGCGGGTGTACATGTGGTCGGTGAACCCGTACCCGCTCACCACCGCCCCCACCAGGACAATCGCCGTAACTTTCTACGGGTATTTCAGGGTGAAGTCGATGGTCAGTCCGCCGCCGGCGGACCCTCCCATCACCACCGCGCTGTCGATTTTCAATTGATCGAACAGCGCCTTGAGGTCCTCGATGTTGGAATATTTCTTTTCCGCTCTGGGGGAACGGCCGTAGCCTCGGCGGTCGTAGCGGACGACGCGGTGATCGCGGGAGAAGTCGGCGAATTGGTCATCCCAGGTCTCCCGGTGCAGGATGCCGTCGTGGACGAGGACGATCGCCGGTCCCTGGCCGGCTTCTTCATAAAAGAGTTTGCCGTCGGGGACATCGATGTAGCCGGATGTGATTTCCATGGAATTTCCTTTCGAAATGGCGGTCGATTGTGGTTGGGCCGATACGGCGGTGAGAAAGAGAAGCACAAAACATGATACCGAAGTGATGAAGTCACGCATCACACCCCTCCTGATTATGCAGTAATATGCCGGGCCTATCCTGGTGCGGCAATAATAATAGTCGTCGGTCGCTATTCTTATCTTGTCATTACGGGTTGCGGCCGAAAGGGTTGCATTGGCGGTAAATTGATAGTATGTGGGAGTTATCGCCCCGGCCGCATGACGCAACCATGACTTGGAATCCGACCAAACATATACAAGGTTTTTTTCGCACCCCTAAAGGGGCGCGCCACCATTGATATAACCATACAAGAAACATCCACGGTTTTCTATTGACAAGACCTCCACAGGGGTGAATCTTTCGCCTTTACCGACCGGCGATGGAACCCGGCCGGAGGGATTATCCAAGAGGATGCGGCACAATGATTTATAAAATCGTGGTGGAAAAGAAAGACAAGCAGTACGATGTCACCGGTCTCCACTTGATCGGCCAAATCGAACTGCTGGGAATACATGACGTGAAGTCGGCCCGGTTCGCCTACGCCTACTACCTGAAATCGGATCAGTTCACGCCGTCGGCGGTCTACGATATCGCTTCCCGCCTGCTGGCCGATCCGGTGACCGAGATGTTCCATATCGAAGTCATTGACGGCACATCGGTCGGGAAAACGCCATCGGGCACGCATCTGTTGGAAATCGCCCTCAACCACGGCGTTACCGATGCCACCGCCTCGCAGGTGAAGACGGCGGTGAAGCAGATGGGGTTCGACTGCGAAGCGGTGAAACTGACCCGCATCTACACTCTGGCCGGAAACCTGTCGGCCGATCAATTGTCGCAGATCGCCCGCAAGTTGCTTTACAACCCGGTCATCGAACATATCGTCGAACCGGGGGAACAACCGTTCATCACCATCGCCCAGAGCGAACCGCGTCTGGAAACATTCCCGATGGCGACGATGACCGACGATCAACTGATGTCGTTGAGTAAAAACCGTCTCTGGCTGAACCTGAACGAGATGCGGACCATCAGGGATTATTATGCGGCGCAGAAACGGGAAGCCACCGATGTCGAGGTGGAGACGCTGGCGCAGACCTGGTCGGAGCATTGCAGTCATAAGGTGTTCCGGGCGCGGCTGACGGTCGACGGGCAGCCGAAAGAATCGTTCATCAAGCGGATCAAGAAGGTCACGACCACGCTGAACAGGCCGTGGTGCCTGTCCACGTTCGTGGATAATTCCGGAGTGATCGAATTCGACGACAACTGGGGGGTTTGTTTCAAGGTCGAGACGCATAACAAACCATCGAGCATCGAGCCGTTCGGCGGCGCGCACACGGGAGCCGGCGGGGTGATCCGCGATATCATGGGGACGGGCCTCGGCGCCAAGCCGGTGGCCAACACCGACGTGCTCTGTTTTGCTCCGCCGGATATGGACTGGAAAGATGTCCCCTCGGGGTTGCTTCATCCCAAGCGGGTGATGCAGCAGGTGGTGGCCGGAATCGAGGATTACGGCAACAAGATGGGGATCCCCACGGTCAACGGCGGGGTGTGTTTCTCAGAACGGTTCCTCGGCGTGCCGCTGGTGTATGCTGGATCGGTGGGGATGATCGAAAAGGAATGCGCGGCCAAGGGTCAACCGCAACCGGGCGACCGAATCGTACTGATCGGCGGCCTCACCGGGCGGGACGGGATCCATGGCGCGACGTTTTCATCGGGCGAACTGACGCACATGTCGGAGACGGTATCGTCGCAATCGGTGCAGATCGGTCATCCGCTGGTGCAGAAGAAGGCGCTGGACGCCCTGCTGGACTTAAAAGCGGAACGGCTGTTCCATGCGGTCACCGATTGCGGCGGCGGCGGGCTGTCGTCATCGGTCGGCGAGATGGGGAACCCCGGCGGGGTAGAAGTCGAGCTGTCGCACGTGCCGCTCAAATACCCGTTGCCGTTTGTCAGTGAATACTGGATATCGGAATCGCAGGAGCGGATGCTGTTCGCCGTGCCGCCGGAGCATATCGACCGATTCAAGGAAATTTGCCGTCGGCATGACGTGGAGATGGCCGATATCGGGCAGTTCAGCGATGACGGCAAATTGATATTAAAATTCAAAGGCAAAGAGGTCGCGTCGCTGGATATGGAGTTTTTGCACGAAGGGTGTCCCCATCGGGAGTTCGATTTGCGGTATCCGGCCCCGACGATCCGGCCGGAACGGTTCTCTTCCCCGCCGTCGGCGGATGGTCTGGCGCAGGGACTGTTGAAGACGCTGGCGCATCTGGATGTGTGCAGCAAGGAGCCGGTGTCGCGGGTGTACGACCATGAGGTCCAGGGCAAGACGCTGGTCAAGCCGTACATGGGCTCCAAGCAGCGGGGGCCATCGGACGGCGCAGTGCTGCAGCCGATTTATGATTCATCGCACGGCGTGATTATCGCCAATGGGATCAATGTCCGATATGGACTGCTCGATCCCTACCGCATGGGATTGTCGGTGGTGGATGAGGCGGTGCGGCAGGTGGTGGCCCTAGGCGGATCGGTCGACCGCACCGCGATTTTGGACAACTTTTCGCTTCCCAGCCCGGAAGATATCAAGACGGTGCTGGATCTGAACCGGGTGGTGGACGGATTGTGTGAAGCGGCGATGGCCTACGGCCTGCCGATCATATCGGGCAAGGACAGTTTCTACAACCAGTTCCAGACCGACAGCGGCAAGGTGATTGCCGTGCCGCCGGTGCTTTTGGTTTCGTCGATCAGCGTGATCGATAACGTTGATAAGATCATCCCCAACCATATCTATGCGCCCGAAGGAACGCTCTACCTGCTCGGCCTGACACGGGACGAGCTGGAGGGGAGCTGTTATTTCGCGCAGACGGGCCAGAGCGGCACGGCCGTGCCGACGGTGGACCTGGAAAAGGCGAAAAACATGTACGGCAAACTGCATCGCGCTATGCGCGACGGCCTGGTGCTGTCGGCGCATGATTGTTCCGACGGCGGTTTGGGAGTGGCGGCGGCGGAGTTGGTAATCGGATGCGATTATGGTTTGGAGATCGACCTGGCGAAGGTCCCCTACGAGGGGCGGAAACGGGCCGATTTCGTGCTTTTCTCCGAATCGAACAGCCGTCTGCTGGTGGTGGTCGATCCGGGGTCGGCGGACGCGTTCGAGGAGACGATGGCCGGAAGCGCCTGCGCGCAGATCGGCACGGTTACCCAGCATAACGACCTGGTAATCGGCGAAGGAAAAACGCGGCTGGTGTCGCTGGCCGGAGAGAGATTACTGGCGGCCTGGCAGGCACCGATCGCCGCAATCATATAGAAGGTGTGAGGAGGTGCAGTTGTGAGCAGGCCGAAAGCATTGATTGTCTTCGCCCCCGGGACCAACTGCGACGAGGAAGCGGTCCATTGTTTCCGCAAGGCGGGCGCGATGGCCGACCGGGTGTTGGTGGCCGACCTGTTCGAGAACCGGGTAAACTTCCGGGACTATCAGATCCTGGCCTTTCCCGGCGGGTTTTCCTACGGCGACTGCATCGCGGCCGGGCGTATCCTGGCCAATTATCTGGAGACCCGTCTGGCCGACCTGGTGCGGGAGTTCGTGGAGAAGGACAAGCTGGTCATCGGCATCTGCAACGGTTTCCAGACGCTGGCCCGGCTGGGGGTGTTCAACACGGCCGGCGGGAAAGTGACGTTGGAGCGGAACGAATCGCTCAAGTTCGAATGCCGTTGGGTGCGGATGCGGACGCCCAAAAACGCCGACACGATATTCGTCCGAGGGATCACCGATATCTGGATGCCGATCGGGCACGGCGAAGGACGGGTGCTGACCAGCGGCCCGGCGGTAATGGATAGTTTGATAGCCGCCGGCCGCGTGGCATTGCAGTATGCGCCGCAAGAGAGCGACGGTGAGCCGGTGTATCCGGAAAATCCGAACGGGTCCGAGCGGGCGGTGGCGGGGTTGACCGATGCCACCAAGCGGATTTTCGGCCTGATGCCGCATCCGGAGCGGTTTTCCACCGCCCGGCATCTGTTTGTCCGTCCTGGTTTCCAAGCCAAGCTTCCTATGGATGCGACGCTGGGGATGAAGATTTTCCAGAACGCGGTGGGGTATTTCTCATAAACCCGCGCCGCGACCGCCCCGTTTGCGGCCGTTTCCGACCGTCACCGCGCCACGCGCGTATCGTCTATTGCACTTGAAATATGATCGAGCTTGAGCGGCCGTAATCGTCGACGCACATCAGTTGATGCGATCCCTGTTTCGGTTCATAGAAAACCCGGTTCTCGCGCTCCGTCGTGGAGAACAACTGACCGTCGAGAAACCAGAACAATTTTCGGTTGTCGGCGGAGGAGGAGGCCTCGAATAAGATCTTCTGGTACTGAAGCGGCACGCTGGGCCGGAAAATATAGACGGCTTTGTCCTCCGGTGAAGTAATCACCGGTTTGTCGCCGGCAAAGACCTGCCGGCACTGCGGATTATGCGCCGGGATAAGGCTGATGATTCCCTTGGAAGCCATCCAGGCCGCCAGCCGCGGCGGCCAGTCTTCATAGATTCTCGTTTCCGTGTGTTTTTTGTCGTCGCACCAGCGGCAGACCTGATACCCGGTGCGGGTGTCGACCAGGATTTTCTTGTGGATGGCGCACGGTTCCATCGGGGAGACGCCGGGGATATATGGTTCGAGGATTCGCTCCGGGCAATCATCGCCGGCGACCTGTCCGCTGACGGCGCAGACTTCCCGCGTCGAAATCCCTTTGGGGCGAGGGAACCACTGCCGGTCACCATCGGCGCAGAGCTGGGAAAAGATATCGAGCATCAGCGGGGCGGCCGTTTCGGCGCCGACGATGGCGACTGAACCCTCAGCCGAAAAATTTCCCGCCCAGACCCCGACCGTGTAGTCGGGATTGTACCCGATAGCCCAGGCATCCTTGCGGCCATAGGAGGTGCCGGTTTTCCAGGCCACTTTCGGCATATCGGCGGTGAACTCCCAGCTGGCCGGAAGATCGGGACGTTTCAACTCGGTCAGAATTTCAGTGACCAGATAGCAGGCCTCCGGGGTCAGCAGGCCGGTCGGCTGCGCTATCGCATCCTCTTTGGTCAGACGCACCGGCAGGTACCGGCCGCCGCGGGCCAGCGTCGCGTACAGGTTGGTCAGTTCCAGCAGGGTCACTTCGCCCGAACCAAGCACCAGCGGCAGGCCATACTCGAAATACCGTCGGTTCAGCGTGGTGAGGCCGCCGCGCCGAAGCAGGTCATGGAATTCTTTCAAGCCGACGCCGGAGGTCAGGTTAACCGCCGGGACGTTCAGCGATTGAATGAGCGCCTCGCCGACCGAGACGACGCCGTGGTACTCGTTATCGTAGTTTACGGGGATATAACCGGCGTAGTTGGCCGGAAGGTCCTCCACTCTCAGTGCCGGTGAGATGATTCCCTTTTCGAACCCCAGAGCGTACACAAATGGTTTGAGCGCCGAGCCGGGAGATCGCGGCGCCAGGGCGCCGTTGATCTGGCCGTGGTTGGCGACGTCGCCGAAATCGGGCGACCCGACCATGGCCAGCAGGTCGCCGGTGCGGTTGTCGATGATCACCACCGACAGGTTGTTGATTCCCTTCTGCATCAACTCGCCGTGATACCCCAGGGCCAACTGCTCGCAGGTGGTTTGCAGTTTAAAGTCGATGGTCGATCCGATCTCCGGCACGCCCGGCCTCGCCGCGACGATGCTCTGGCAGAAGTGCGGGGCGGTGACCGAGGCGGCCACGCGCCGGTGCGGCAGTTCCTCGGTCAGCGCCTGCTCATAGTCGGATCGGGAGATGACATCGTTATCCAGCAGATACCGCAGGACGCGGTTGCGGCGGTTGAGGCAAGTCTTGGGGTCGCGGTCGGGACGGAACTGCGACGGCGACGACGGCACGGCGGTCAGAAGTGCGGCCTCGGCGATCGACAGGGTATCGGGGGACTTGTCGAAGTACATGTAGGCCGCCGCCCCGATCCCCTCAATGTTGCCGCCATAAGGAGCGAGGTTGAAATAGATCTCCAGCAGCTGTTTCTTGGAGCAGGTCAGCTCCAGTTGCACCGCGCGCAGAATCTCGATGAGCTTGTTCGGGATGGTGCGGGGTTTGGGTTCCATCATGCGGGCGATCTGCATGGTGATGGTGGAGCCGCCGCGGACATACCGTCCCGCTTTCAGGTTATCTATCGCCGCCGAAACCAGCGACACCGGATTGAAGCCGGGATGCCAGTAGAACCAGCGGTCCTCGCAGGCGATGACGCTACGAATCAGGTTGGGCGAAATGCGTTCCAACGGCACCGGTTTGCGCCAGAATCGGTCGGAGGAGGTAAAGCAGTTGAGCAGGCGGCCGTCGCGGCTGTAGACGAAGGTTGACAACGGCCGATGGAGCTTATCGGTCGGCAGAGGAAAGATGATCCAATGGAGCAGGCCTAATGTGACCATGACGGCGGCGGCGGATATCCACCATCGCCTGTGTCGGCCGCGCCACACCCGGGCCGGGTATGTTGTCCATTGCGTCATTGCCGCTCTCTGCTTTTCGATACTATCGCACCACCGTCACGACGCCGGAGGAGGCGCTTCCGGCCACCAGCGGGTTGTACATGCACTCGGCCGCCACCGGCGGCAGGGTAAACTGCCCGGCGCAGACGGCCCGCAGGCTGTAATAAAACTTCAGCGGTTGCCCCGGATTAAGGGAGGCGAACAGCAAAAGGCGATCATCGCGGATATCCTGGAAGTCAATTCGTCCCGCCTGCTTCGGGATCCATGACAACCGGGCGGTGGTTTTCAGGCGCGGGTTCTCGATTTCGAACCCGGCCGGAAAGAGGTCATTGATGACCACGTTCGAAAGCGACTTGCCGATCGCCTCGGCGGTGATTACCCCGACGACCTGGCTGCCCAGTTTGATCGCCGAGAGATTGATCGGCACGCCGTTTTCGTCGAGGTATTCCCGGCGCACTCTGATGCCCCGGTCGAATTCCGGCGCGGGACCGCCGATCGGTACGCCGCCGGCCTGCCAGTAATAGAAGCAGGTCCCCTCGCCGGAGGTGACGGTGACCTGCACCGCGCGGCCGCCCAGGTCTTTGCGGGAGAGCGAAAAGCCGGTCGAGTCGATGGCATAACTCTTGTCGCCGTCGATGGCGATGGTCCCGGTGTATCCGAAGCTCGCATGTCCCTTGAAGTACCGACCGAGCGCCATCAGGGCGAAGGCATTGTCCTGCGTGGTGTACCAGCGTCCGGCATGGCTGTCGTCCATCAGCGACTTGGCCAGCGCCGGAATCGAGGTATTATTCGGGTCGACATCCAACAGGACATCCAGGAGAATGGCGTTGGTGCGGACGCCGGAACTGAAATTGCCGCCGGTTTCCGGTTCGATGACATCCGGTTGGATTTCGATTGGCACCAGCTTGGCGGCCTCGGCCAAGCTGCCGGACAACGCCAGCGCCCCGGCCAGTTGATAGCGGGAGTATGATTCCAACCCGGTCGGGTCGAGATTTTTAAGGTAGGTGACAATCCGCGACGACAGCTTGTCGGCTTTGGCCAGGGCATAGGCGGCATAAATCCGATGGGCGTCGGCCAGATTGCGTGCCTTCTTTCCCTGAGCCAAGTCATTCAAGTGGTCGCGGACGTCGTCCAACAGGTCTTTATCCACGGTATATCCGGCACGGGATGCCTCGATCAAGAAATGCGAGGCATAAATTGTGCTCCAGTTGTCGCCGGAGGTCCCCCCCGGCCAGAAGGCGAAGGTACCGTCGGCCAGGCGCATGCCGGCCAACCGCAGGATTCCCTCCTGGATAAAATACTCCGGTCCCTTGCCCCCGAACAAGGCGGGATCAGCCACCTTGACCAAGTCATTGTAGTACAACAGCGGGAACACACGCGAGGTCGTCTGTTCGATGCACCCATAGGGATACGACAGCAGATACTGGACGTTGCGGGCGAACGACATCGCCGGCAAGGATGATGTTTTGAGGCTGTACTGGTCGGTGGTCGGCAACCAGTCGGCGGGGAAGGTGAACTGCCCGGGGGTCCCGACCGAGGCCGAACCGGAGCCATAGAGCGTGGTCAACGGCCGGGCCGGGCGGTTGGCCAGGTCGACAGAAGCCACGGCGGTTTCATCGCCGGCTTTGGCCGTGATGGTGAAGGCAACCTTCCCCGGCGCCGGTTTGGCCTTCATCGTAAACACAACCGAGCCTTCGCGGTTGTTGTCGAGCCTGACATGGGCGGTTGCGGGGGATATCAGTTCGACCGGGCCCTCGGCGGCCAGGGTGACGGTGATATCGGCAGCGGCGCCGGTGTTGTTGAATAACGTGACCAGGCCGTCGAACAGATCATTGGGGCTGATGAAGCGCGGGAAACTCTCCTGGATGACGATCTTGTCGCGGACAATCATTTCGGTCGTGGATGATCCGAAGCGGTCGTTCTGCGCCGCCACGGCCATGATGATCAGTTTGCCGTTGAATTCCGGAAGGGTAAACGAAGCCGTGGCTTTGCCGACGGCATCGGTCTTGAGCAATCCCGACCAGAGGGCGGTCGATTTGACGCGATGGGCGGTGACCGGGTTGACGTGCCGCTGACGGGCGGCAGCCAAGTATTTGTCCCCGGCGCCGAGGTGGCTTTCCGATTGCGCGACTCTGGGGTAGATGAACGAGTACAGGTCATACGGTTTCAAGGCCGGTTGTTTCTTGCCGTAGAAAAACTCCATGGGGTCGGGGGTTGCGTAATCGGTCAACTGCAAAATACCCGCATCCACCAGCGCGACGGCGACATCGGCCGATTTGGCCTGCGGAATCGATATCTCGACCGAAACGTTGCTTTTCGGTTTTATCACCCCTGGGGCGGTAACGGTCATCCCCAACCGTTTTTCCTCGACCGACAGACGGAGCGGCACGATACCGAAGGCGCGGGCCAGCATGTTCGGTTCCAGCTCGGCGGCGGGACGGATAATCGTGGCGGTGATATAGGCATTGGGGAAATAGTCCCGCTTGATCGGAATTTCCAGCGTGGCCGTGTTTTCTTTCATGTCGCGGGTCATCACCTCCCGCACGGCGGTCTGTTCCACGGTCACCAGCAATTTCCCGCCGAACGGCGCCCGCACCTGCAGAACGGCCTTCTCCCCCGAATCATAGGTCTTCTTGTCCAATTCCAGTTCGATCTTGTCAGGACTGGTCATCGCCCAGGGGGCGTATCCCCACCCGGAGACATAGAAATCATCCGAGGCCGAATGTCCCCCTTCGGGGTCTTTGGCGACGATGGCATAACTGCCGTAGTCGGTGGGGGTGAATGAAACCCGGCCGCCGTCGAGACCAAGCGGCACGACGGCCGAATCGATCAGGATGGTTTTCCGCTCGGAAACATAGCGATAGACACCGGTCTGATCTCGTTTCAGGATGGTATTGTAGATGACACGATAGAAGCCGACGTTGCAGGCGGACAAGGCGACCGGTTTGCTATCGGTTCCCACCGCGACCAGCGAGGCGGACACGGTTTGCCCCGGCTTGGCGTACCCTTCCAAATCGAGTTTCATGCCGATGTATCGCGGCCGGGGATGGATGACGATTTCGGTATAGGCGCTGACGCCGCGCCCCCCCTGTTCGGTGACGGTGGCCGACAGCAGACCTTTCAGCGCCGATGGCGCGATCAGGTTTTCCGGCAGTTGATGGGTGTAGGTGTATCCGCCGGTGTCGTCGAGCACTGCATCCGGCAAGTTGATATCCATCCGGGTAAATTTCACATCGGGGTTGATGAAGCGGTACTGCGACCATCCCTGGGGAGAGAATGTATGCGGTTCGATGGTCAGATGGCCGGAAACCTGATGCCCGGCGGCCGGGGGCCCGAAGAGGAACTTGGCCCCGACCTCGGCGGTCACCGTCTCTCCGGCGCAATAGGCGGTTTGGGGTGTGGAGAGGTCGACTTTAATCCGGTCGGGCATGAATTCTTCGGTCAGGAACGTGATTTGGCCGAGGCGGATATCTTCGCCGATGGTCGCCGTTACCAGGTATTTGCCGGTGGCGGCGAAATCGGGCACCGGCACATCCACCGCGGCCATGGCGGAAGTCCCGGTGGTGAGCCGATAGCTGGAGAATTTGCGTCCCTGGTTGTCGAAGATAGTCAGGAAATATGGAAAATCGGGCGGCAGGGTCGCCGACACGCCGCGCACCAGCGAGACGATATGGACGGTGTCGCCGGGGCGGTAGACGCCGCGATCGGTGTAGAGGAAGGCTTCGTAGCCGGATGACAGGTACGATCTCCCGGCGACATCGAAGTCGCTGATCGGCAGGAGCGTTTCATCGAGCCGCAGGTACGACATATCGCCATCGCGGACGGCGACGATGACTAACGGTTCGAACCCGGCCAGCTTGTCCTTGATGTTTTCGAAGATGGCCAGGCCGCGCGAATCGGTCTTCCCTTCCACCAGCGTTTGATTGTTTTTGCTCACCAGGGTGACGGCGACGCCGGACAACGGTTCGGCATCGGTCAGCGAGTTGGCCCAGACCATCAGGTAATCGCCGGACAACCGGGCCGACAGGCCGATGTCGGTGATCATGGCATAGCGGCTGTCGCCGATCCAGCGCTCATCCCGATTGCGGACCGAAACCTTGAAGATTCCCTGCGCGGTCGGCCCGACGATCCCCTTGAGGTCGATGGTCGTGGTCAGGCGCTCGTTGAGGCGCGAGTCCAGAGTTTTTTCCCGGATGAACAGCGACCGGCCGTAGGGACTGGAACCGGATTCCCATCCGCGGTACTCGCCGTACCCGGTGCTCAGAAAATAGACGAGGTTGTTGGCGAACACCTGTTCGACCTCGATGGCGATCTTCCCGACATTGGTGGTCTGGAACTCCATCAAGCCGTTGCCTTGTCGCGGCAGGAACATCGCCCGGGAGGAGAAAGCGACCGAGGGACGCAGGTCGGCGATTTTAACTTTTGTGGAGAAATCCTCCTCCAGCACGGCGCCGATGGTCGAGGGAAGCCCTTTGGCGATGGAGACGGTGTAACTTTCGCCCGGTTTGAAGCCGCCCCGCAGAATCATCCCGTCCCAGTATTCTTCCAGGGAGAAATCGGTCGGCGGATCGATCGAGATATATCCCTTCGCTTCGGATACGGCCACACCGCCGGAGATGGAAATGAGGATGGTTCCTTCCTCTTCATTTTCGTCGCTGTGCACGGAGCGAATTACCAGCCGTTCTTTCGGCTGGACGATGGCCGAGGTGGTTACCGGTTCGGCCAGCGGCAGACCGCAGTTCTGACAATCAAGTCCGGAGGAGATGGTCATGGTATAGGTTTGGGCGGAAGTCGTCCGGGGGAACGATTCGGTGAGCAGTTCGAACGTTGTGGTCCGGACGGTCTTTGTCCCCAGGTCGGTCGAGGGTTGGACCGGCCGTTCCTGGCCGGCCGGCCAAACGGAGAAATAAAGGGATGATTTGACCGCGTCCTTGTCCCCCTTGATGGTTATGTTTTTCTGCAATTGCTCCGGGTCGACCGGATAATTGAACCGCAGGCGGCCGTTGAGACGGACCGACCCGACCGAGGCCGGGTCGACATCGTAGTACAAGCGCAGGTCGCTCAGTTTCAGAAGCGGAGTCTGGAACCGATAGACCTCCTGGTTGACGATCTTGTATCCGCAGGCCCAGGTTTTGTTCGATTCCACGCGGACGACGTACTTGGTGGCGGGAAGCAGTTCGGCGTCGGGGAAAAACCGCAGGACATCGGTGTCCACCCACCGGGCTTGCCCGTGGACCATCGGCATGAACACCAGCGGCGGATCGAGGACCGGTCGGTCGAGGCTGTCCTTGGAGACCATATCCTTGGAAAAGGTGATGGTGAAGTTGGTTTTCAGGTCGACATTGCCGCTCGGCTCGAACGATTCGACCCGGATTTCATTGTACGGATAACTGGTCGACACGGTCGCGAGGATGGTCACCATCGCCGCGACGGCCGCCAGGCCAAGACCGATGAATCGATATGGATGCGACGCCAACTGCGCGCCAAAATGATGAAATTGTCCGGACATGACTGCCTCCCTTGGAATGACATTCCCTGCAAACGCGCGCGGAATCCGGCTGCGGCCGTGTGAATGACTCGATGGATCCTTGTCGGCCGGTGAGAACACCGGCGCCGATTCCTCCTGTCCGCGATGATTCTCCAGTATAATCAGCCGACCGTCGGCCGACAAGAGGTTTCGCCAATGGGCCTTCTGACGGTACGGGGGAAGATTCTCTTCGTAACGACCGGAAAAAAACTTGCGTCGTTGTTTCAATATCCGATAATAGAGACATGTTTTGCCCGAAATTAACCGCCCTTAGGCGTTTGAGGGGCTGGATCGTACCGCTGATTATCATCGGCGCGAGTTTTTTGCCGGCCGATGCCGGTGCGACCGGCCTCAGCGGTCAGATCAGTTCCGAATGCTATATCATCGATGAAAACGACAGCATCCATGTGCGTCCTTTCGAGCGGTTGCGGGCCGACCTGCTGGCCTGGAAAGGGGTGGAGAAACAATCCCTGACCTTCCACACCTATTTGCGCTGGACCGGCGACTGGTCGAGTGATAAATTGACCGACCCGCAAACCTTCGTCTACGACGCCTATATTAAGCTGGCGGGTGTTCCGAGGGGAATGACCTTCCGGGCCGGACGGCAGTTTGCCTACAACGGCATCGGCAGCGCCCTGGTGGACGGACTGCGGGTTCAATTTCAGAGAAACCGGCGCATCCAGATCGACCTGTTCGGCGGCAGCACGGTGGCTGGCGATGATCCGGAAACGATTCAATCGCCGGGAGATTTTGCCGTCATCGGAGGACGGCTGTCGGGGCAACCATACCATCGGCTTCGCCTGGGGCTGAATTGGTTTCTGCGCCGGGCGGATGGTTTCACGGCGGCGCACCGCGCCGGGGTGGATGCCGAAACCGATATCAACCGTTTCCATCTCTATGGGCGGTTCATATATAATGTGGCCGGGCTCCGCGTCGGCGGTCTCCTGCTTCGGGGATCGTATGCTCGGCCCAAGTGGTACCTGTCGGGTGAATTCGACTGGCGGGAGCCGTCGGTTTCGGCCAATTCGATTTTCAGTCTGATCGACTTCCGCCGGTATCGGGAGCTTCGGTTCGAAGCCCAGCGGACCGTCTGGCGACGGCTGGCGGTCGTGGGGCAACTGCACGCGGGACTGTTCGAAAACGATGATTCCTGGCGAGCCGGGATTGGCGTCCGGACCGACAACGTCTCAGTCGTCTGGCGCCATAAGGAAGGATACGGCGGTGAAAACGACGGTCTCTATGGTTTCGCCAATGTCCGGTTGGCGCGGCAAAGGGATTGCTTCGCCACGGCCAACGCCGGGCGGTATCACGTACAGGAGGAGCAGACCGATAAGAACGACGCCTACTCCGGGAGCCTCGGTTTGCTGTGGCGTTCCGGACAAGGCTGGTCGGCGCGGGCGGAGGGGCAGTATTTGCGGAACGCCGTCATGAAAAAGGACCTGCGTCTGCTGATTCGGGTCAGCAAGGATTTCTCCGTGGGTGAAACGATCGGGATAGGGATGTTATGAGGCGGA
>JAAZOE010000036.1 GCA_012797915.1 Candidatus Zixiibacteriota bacterium
CCCGATCTCGCTTGCCGCCGCCATCGGCGCAATTGGCAGCGGTTCGATACGACCGTCGCCGAATCCTTTCACGACCGAGCCGATTTCCGCCTGCACGTCCTCGACCGTCGCATAACCGAAGTCTGTCTTACCCATTCGGTTGGCGAGGCAGCTAAGAATCTGCCAATCCGGAAGGGCGTTGCCGGGGGGATCGACGCACTTATGTATGCCGAGAAGCCGTCCCTCCTGATTGAACGTCGTCCCTTCGGACTCGGTGAATGCCGCCGCCGGAAACACCAGGTCGGCGGCTTGGGCGTTTTCGGCTGGATAGCTGTTCTGCAAAATAATGAAATCGGCCATCGCCCGGTATGGAGCCGGGTCCTCGCCGATCAGGTACAGTACGTCCAGCTTTTTCCCGGCCGACAGGAGATCGAGACTGCTCCACGTCGCCTTTTTGTTTTTGGGTCCGCCGCCGGGCGAGAGTTCCACGTAGGCGCCCATGCGGATCGAGCCGACCAGGTTTCCCGCCGCCGGAAGCGGCAGGATGCGGGCGCCGGCGGCTTTCGCCAGTTTCCCGATCGTGGCATAGATACGTCCGCTGTCGGAATCATGCGTGAATTCCGAACCGACGAGGATCACGGTCGAATCCGCTTCGCGGATGATGGCCGCGGCCTTATCCAGCTTGTCCTTCGTTTCCGGAGTGGTGACCCTGGCGCCCGGTTTGTCGATCAGGGCGGTCAGGTCCTCCAGCGAATTCAGCACCGCTTCGGACGGAGGGTTCAACCAGATATCGGCGATCACCGACAGGTTGTGCCGTCGGGGATGAATGGTGACGATCAGCGCGCCGCGATGGAGCGCCCGGCGCAGTTCCACCCCCATGACCGACCGGCCGTAGCGAGTGTCGAGACCGACGGCGACGACGACCGAAGCCCGGCGGAGATCATCGAGCACCCCGCCGATGGAAAACAATTTCAGGTAATCGACAAATCCCGCACCATAGTACCGGCGGGCGGAGGTGTCGATATGGTTCGAGCCGACCGCTTCGCGGACGAATTTCTGGGCCACATAGAAGTCTTCATTGGTGCTATCCGGCGATATGATCAGGCCGAACGACTCCGGTTTACAGGTCGCCAGCTTTTCGGCGGCCAGAGTCATCCCTTCCTCCGGAGTAATGTCGACCAAAACCCCGTCCTCGAGCTTCTGATACCGCTTCACCCGCTTATATGTGTTGACCGCCTCCGGGATGCAGAACCGTCCCTTGACGCAGAGCTGGCCGTTATTCAGCTCGGGGGCCTCCGCCGGAAGCGTCCCCATCACCTCCCCCTGCTTGACCAGGACCTTGATCTGACAGCCGATTCCGCAGAGCAGGCAGGTGGTCGTCACCGCCCGGTTTTCCTTGCCCCGCCACTTCCGCGTCTTTTCCGACAGCGCCCCGGTCGGGCAGACCGAGACGCAGGCGCCGCAGAATTCGCATCCGGCTTCCAGATGGGTCCGGCCGAAGGCCGGGCCGATAACGGTATGCCGGCCGCGCTGCTTGAAGGCGATGGCGTTGGCGGTGCGGACCTCCTGACAGATGCGCACGCACCGGCCGCAGAGGATGCAGAGGTTGTAATCCCGGTCGTAGAAGGGATCGCCCTTTTCCACCGGCAGGTTGCGGTAGTAAATCGGATAATTCAGTTCGGTGACCCCGATCTTGTCGGCGACCTCCTGCAATTCGCACTGCGTGTCGTTCGGGCAAAACCGGCAGCCGGTGATGACCCCGACCTTGCGGATGGTCGGCGAGTATTTCTGGCATTCGTCCTTCTCGTTGCAGATGAGACAGCTGCAGGGATGTTCGCTGAGGATCAGGTTGAAAATCTCGTTGCGGATAGACTGAATCTGGGCCGTCTGCGTGCGGACGATCATTCCCGCCTCCACCGGGGTGGTGCAGGAGGTCGGAAATCCCCGCATTCCCTCGACCTCGACGATGCACATGCGGCACCCGCCGTAGGGGGTCAGCTCCTTGTGGGCACAGAGGGTCGGGATATATATGCCGGCGGTTTCCGCAGCCTTGAGGATGGTGGAGCCGCGGGGGACTTCCACCGGCTGGCTGTCGATGGTGAGCTGGATGTTATCGTGCGGGCTGTTCATCGGCGAACCTCCCTCTCGACTTGATGATGATGGCATCGCCGGCGATGGCATCGAACCGGCAGATTTCGTAACAGGCCCGGCATTTGATGCATTTGTCCGCGTCGAGGTTGTGCGGTTCCGACCGCGGGCCGGTGATCGCACCGGTGGGACAGACGCTCACACACCGCTGACAGCCGGTGCACTTCCCCGGGATGACCCGGTACTCGATCAGTTCCCGGCAGACGGCGGCAGGGCAGAATTTGTCGGTGACATGCTCCAGATACTCCGTGCGGAAATACCGCAGGGTGGTCAGTACCGGGTTGGGGGCGGTTTGGCCGAGACCGCAGAGCGACCCCCGTTTGACCGTCTCCCCCAGCACCTGCAATTTGAGCAGGTCCTCCGGTTTGCCCTCGCCGCGGGTGATCGCCTCCAGAATCTCGACCATGTGCCGCGATCCGACCCGGCAGGGGGTGCATTTGCCGCACGATTCCTTCTGGGTGAAATCGAGGAAATAGCGGGCCACATCCACGACGCAGGTGTCGTCGTCCATGATGATCAGCCCGCCGGAACCCATGATCGACCCGGCCGAGGTTAGCGATTCGTAATCGACCGGCATGTCCAGAAATTCAGCCGACAGGCAGCCGCCCGAGGGACCGCCGGTCTGCACCGCCTTGAACGGTTTGCGGGTGCCGCCGCCGATGTCGAAGATGATTTGACGGAGCGTCATTCCCAATGGCACCTCGATCAGCCCCGACCGGCGAATCTTGCCGACCAGGGAAAAGGTCTTGGTGCCGGGGCTTCCCTGGGTGCCGTACTGATGGTACCAGGCGGCGCCGTTCCGCAGAATATTGGGCAGGGTGCCCAGGGTTTCGACGTTGTTGATGATGGTCGGCTTGCCGTGCAGTCCGGCGATGGCCGGAAACGGCGGCCGCGACCGGGGCATCCCGCGCTTGCATTCGATGGAGGCGACCAAAGCCGTTTCCTCGCCGCAGACGAACGCCCCCGCTCCTTCCTTGACGGTGATGTCGAAACTGAAATCGGACTCGAGGATGTTCTTGCCCAGCAGGCCATATTCGCGCATCTGCGCCAGCGCCTTATGCAGACGCTTCACTGCCAGGGGGTATTCCGCCCGGATGTAGACGTACCCGCGGGTGGCCCCGATGGCATAGGCCGCGATCAGCATCCCCTCCAGTACCGCGTGCGGGTCCCCCTCGATCAGCGACCGGTTCATGAAGGCGCCGGGATCCCCCTCGTCGGCGTTGCAGATCATGTATTTGACGTCGCCGGGGGCGCCCCGGCAAATTTCCCATTTCCTGAACGTCGGGAAACCGGCGCCGCCGCGGCCGCGCAACCCGGCCGCCTTGACCTCACCGATAACCCCTTCCGGTCCCAGGGCCAGCGCCTTTTCCAGACCGGCATACCCGTCGTTGGCCAGATAGTGATTGATGTCTTCCGGGTCGATCAAACCGCAGTTGCGCAACACCACCCGTACCTGCGGCTTCAGCATCGGCAGGTCGAAGAAACGCGGGATGCCGTCGTGACTCTCGCCGTCGTGCCCGCCGAGGAATCCCACCGCCGTGTTCGGCAGCGGATCGCCCTGCAGGAGATATTTCTTGAGGATGATGCGGGCCTTGTCGGGGGTGACACTGGCATAGCTGATGCGCGGCTTGCCGGGCAGGGCGATGTCCATCAGCGGCTCCAGGTAACAGGGGCCGATACAGCCGACCTGGACGATATGCGCCCGCAGGGATTCCTGGGCCAGCGTCTCCTCGACCGCCGCCAGTACCTCCATCGCCCCGGCCGCCCGGCCGCAGGAGGCCGTACCGATATAGATGACCGGAACCGATCCGGCAGTCAGGTTGCCCCACTGGTGGCGGGCCTGCTGTCTCTGGTCGTCGAACTTATTCATATTTCGCCAGTATCTCCTTCAGGCGGATGACCGTCATCCGGCTGTAGATGTCGTCGTCGATCTGGATGACCGGAGCCAGGGCGCAGCACCCCAGGCAGGCCACCCGTTGCAGGTCGAACCGGCCGTCGGCGGTCGCCTCGCCGGGGGCGACGTCCAGTTCCCGCGATACCGCCTCGGCCAGAATCTGCCCGCCCCGCACGTGGCAGGCGGTGCCCAGACAGACCTTGATGGCGTGACGGCCGGGGGGGGTGAATCGGAATTGCGAATAGAACGACGCCACCCCGTAGATCTGGTTTTCCGAAATCTTGAGGAAGGGGGCGATCGTGCCCACCGCCTCCTCGGAAATGAAGCCGTATTCCCTCTGGACGGCCTGAAGCAGGGGGATCAGGTCCCCTTCTTCGCCGGCGTATCCGGACAGCAATTCCGGAAGTTCATGTGTGCTCACGGCACCTCCGTATGTGTCATGCAGGCGGTATCCGCCATTATTCCTCACCGGCGCCGTGCGCCAGGAAGATGCAATCGGTCAGCTGCGCCTCGCCCCGCACCAGGTCCTCGGCGAACGCCAGACAGGTCGGCGCGCCGCAACACCCGCAGTCGACCTGACGCAGTTTCTGATAGATCCGTTCCCGTTCCTTCATCCGCTTGATGGACGTGACCAGGTCGGTATCGAAATACTTGGTCGGCCGGGGAAGGACGGGATTATTCAGGTTGAAATACCCGGCCTCCAGTTTCCGCTCGATCTCGGCGTCGTCGACCGGTGTCCGGCTGCCATAGCGCATGGCCTGACGTATCCCGTTGGCCCGTGCGACGTACAGGTTCTCCACGCCGAACGTGCCCCCGATGCACCCCAGCATGCAGGCCAGACCCTCCACGAAATCGATGTTGCGCAGACGGGAGTTTTCGATGTCATCGAATATCTTCATCACGTGGTCGATGCCGGAGACGATCAGCCAGTTGTCCCCTTCGATACTGCGCATCGAGCCGCCCAGGGTGGTCCAGTCGACATTGAAGGTGAATCCCTTCGGCACCTTGGTCTCGTCGAATTCATCCTTTAAGGCCGTGACGTGCGGCAACAGCACCTGGTAGGCGTCGGGAATCGACACGGCGCCGTCGAACCACGACTGGACTTTTTCGGCCGGCTGTTTGATCGAAACGATCTTGGCCGGGCAGGGGGCGACGTAGAAGATGCCGATCTCCTCCGGTTTCAACCCCAATTGGCCGGGGAGACGTTGTTTGATGTCGCGGGCGGTGATTTCGCGGGGAACGTCCAGCGGGACGACCAGTTCCACCAGGTCGGGGTACTTGACCTGAATCAACCGGATGATCGAAGGGCAGTGCGAGGAGATCAACGGCAGGCGGCTGCGATGCCGCTCGATGTACTTTTTCAGGGCGGCGGCCCATTCCGAGTAGGAGGTGTCGACGTCGATGACCTCGTCGAATCCCACCCGCTTGAACGCCTGGTGAATGATATACGGATGGATGCCGGGGTCGAACTGGGTGTAGAGCACGGCCGACGGCACCACCACCGTGTATTTGAAATGGGACATCTCCACTAGCGGATCGGTGATCGGCATGATCGCTTTGGCCGGGCAGGAGGAAATGCAGAGGCCGCAATCGATGCACAACTCTTCGGAGATGACGGCATGTCCGTTGCGGACGCGGATGGCCTGGGTCGGGCAGCGGCGCATGCAGGTGCGGTGTCCCAGGCAGCGTTCGGTCAAGACCCGGTGGGCGTGATAATACTGTGGCACCGTGTCCCCCTATCGGTAAACGTCCGGTGGCAGACGCCCGGCCGTCATCCGGCCGGCGTCCCGTTCAATCCGTTTTCAAATCCTCGCCTTCTATATCTTGAAACGCATGACGAGCGTGGTTCCCCTGCCCACTTCGCTGTTGATCAGCAACTCGTCGGCGTTCTTCTTGATATTGGGCAGGCCCATGCCGGAGCCGAAACCCATGGCCCGCATTTCCTCGGTGGCCGTGGTGTACCCTTCCTGCATGGCCAGGTTGACGTCGGGAATGCCCTTCCCCTCGTCGGCGATGACCACTTCGATGATATGCGGCGTCACCGACAGCGCTACTCTGGCCCGCTTGGCGTGCATCACCACGTTCATTTCGCCCTCATAGGTCGAGATCGCCACCCGCCGCACCAGCTTCGGGTCCAGGCCGATGGTCTTCAGGACCGATTTGACCTCGGTGGACACCATCCCGGCGCTGGCGAAATCGTTGCCGTTGATGACCAATTCCCGACTCAGCAGCAATTCCTCGCCGCCGGCGACGGCGGCCGGCTGGGCCGCGGGCGTTTCGCCCCGTTTGACGGACTCGATCCGCAGACAGGCGTCGTACATGTCCAGGTGCGTCGATAACAGCACCAGATGATGGTCGCGGGCGAAATGGTCGGAACCGTCCTTGGGCGTTTTGCCGCGGATGAAAACAACCCCCTTGAACTCGGCCATGTGGGCGGAGATGACCGCCTGCCGCGTGGCCAGGCCGGTCAGCAGAATCGAATTCGGCTTGCCGAAAGCCAGCACGTCGCTCATCAGATCGGAGGCGTAGATGTGGTCGACCGTTCCCTCGAGGTTGTCGTCGGCCTCGATGATCACCGCGTCCAGAGCGTCTTTGATTCTGCGGATCTCCACGGCGGCGCCTTTACTTCCGGCCTCGCCCCGCGCGAGGGGTCGGTCCGGGTGTCCCACCTCGTTGTCCATCCCGCACTGACGACGGGTTACCTCGCAAAAGATCCCAACGCATACAGCTTCCCGACCAGCTCAAAGGTCGGCAGGTCGGAAACCAATATGGCGATATTATACTTGCTGGCCAGATCGACTGTCTCCTGGGGCACGTCCTTGCCGCCGGTGACGACGATGGCGGCGACATCCACCAGATTGGCCGCGGGCACGATGCTCTTGTGCGTCTGGACCGTCAGCCACAGATTGCCGGACTTGGCTCCGGCCATGACGTCGCTCAACATGTCGGAGACGAAGACGCCGTTGACGTCGCGATGCTCGAAGGTGCTCAACGGCCGCAGGCCGACTTTGTCGATCAAATCCTTGGTGGTCATGCACTCTCTCCCGTCAAACATGATGTCTGTATGCCCATGGGGTTAAAACAAAGGCTTTCGTTCCGTCACCGGTTCCTGCGACAACATCCCCACGTCGTGAATGAAATCGCCCCGGCAGACCGACAGGTCCTTGATCAGGTCGAAAGACACGATCTTGATCCGCGAACGGGTCGTGTCCCGCCGCTGGTTGAAATAGTCGGTGAGAATATCGACCTTCTCCTGCGGCAGCGGCCCCCGCTTGTCCTTGTAGATGAACCCGAAGGCGACCAGCACCCAGGTCCGCTCCGCCTCGTATTTCCTCCGGATGGCGTCCACCCCGCAATCGGCCGGACATCCCGGACAATGCATCAGCCCCATCAGCTCGTGGAAATTCTCCCGCCGGCCGCAGAGGGGGCACTCCAGGTCGAACCGGAACGATTGGGCGTTCTCCACCCGGCTCCAGTAACAATCCCCTTCGCGATATTTATCTCCCAGTATGGGAGTGTCCTCGACCGAAAAGTAGGTGCCCAGGCTGTTGCAATGGAAGCATTTTTCGAAGACCACAAAACCGAATTGCACATTGGTCATGGTCCATTGATGGAGGCATTCGGCCATGTCGCACGCTCCCTGTCAAGATGCAAATGTAACGATGTCAAGTATCAGTCGGCCTCGGATGCGGTTGTGGACGATTCGTGGCGCGAGGCCGTTCTGTCAGGATAAGTCACGACGGCGCGGTTCGATCCGCACTGCGCCGTCAACCCCGAACTGTCAATCCGGCTTAATATATACTCGCTAACTCCTAAAGTCAAATACATCCTCGCTTTCCGGCCGACCCTGATGGGATGATCGCGGACCATCGACCCATCGAGGCACTATCGCGTAATTCATTGCCATTCAATTGATTTCAAGAACGACAGTCGCTCGTCAGGCGTGGCCGGGATCCCCGAAAACAGTATGAGGATAGTGTCGATCGATACAGACAGAGAGATATGTCACAGGAGTCAATCGCGTGTCCGGGACGATCATGGACGATCAGTACCAGTCTTCCGCCTCATGGCATCCGATGTTGGAGCAGGCGCCGCCGGAATATGTCCCCTGACCGGTGGAGAAGATGACGTCGAAATGGCCGTCGATGTGTCCGCTCTTGCCGATGATGTTCAACTGGCCGTCGACTGTCGCCGCATGGCACCGCTGGCAGGGAAGGTCTTCCTCGGAAACGTGCTTATTGTGCCGTCCGCCCAGGTCTTGCGGCCGCGTTCCCGCATCATGGCAGGAACCGCAGGCGGCCTGACCGGGTGCGATCCAGATCGGCGCATTGGACGCATATCCGCCGCTGAAGTTGCCGTGGCAATAGGTCCCGCGGCATTGATTGGCTGCGCGACTCCATTGCGACCCGCTTCCGGCCAGCGCGCCCCACGTGATTTCGGCGATGGAATCGGCGTCGAAATGCCCCGGACTGGCGACCATCGACGGCACGAGATGACATTCGCCACACGGCACACCGTCGGAAATGTACCCCGTTTCCATATGCGC
>JAAZOE010000394.1 GCA_012797915.1 Candidatus Zixiibacteriota bacterium
GGCTCCAACCCGGTGCTGGCGTTCGCCTTGGCCGCCGGCGGCCTTCTGCACAACAGCCTGGGAATTCCGATCGCCCTGGGAGCAATCTGCGGAATCCTCCTCATCGAAGGATTCGTCATTACCACCTTGGATGCGGCCGTCCGGCTGAACCGCTACCTGTTTGAGGAATTCTGGAATCTGATATTCCCGACCGTTCCGAAAATAATGACCAGATTCTGGTTCAATTCCGGACTATCGGTCGTCATCATGTTCCTGATGGCCTATTTCAACGCCTTCAAATTGATCTGGCCCTTGTTTGGGTCGACCAATCAGCTTCTGGCCGCCCTGGCCCTGATTGCCGTCTCGGTTTGGCTGAATCTTCGCGGCAACCGAAGCTGGTTTACCCTGATTCCGGCCATGTTCATGGTCGCCACGACATTGGCGTCGCTTTCAATTCTCTTGGTGGGGACCTATCTGCCGGCCAAAAATTTCGCCTTAATCATTGCCGATATTCTCCTGATTGTCCTGTCATTGGGTGTGATCGGGCTATCAATCAAGACCTTACGCGGTTTACGGAAAGCCGCTCGGATTTAGTTGTCTCCCTGACTTTCTCGGGCCATCGGGAAATTTCATAATAGATTACCGTTTAATAGGTTAAGGTTTTACCGGCGCCTGCCGATACCTGTGGAGAACGAGCATCGGTGCGCGCGTATGAAGATATTACACCTTGATTCACGTTCGATTTTGCCCCGGGTGGAATCTCTGTATCTGATTTCCCGGACGATTGTCATTTTGGGCATCGCCGGGTACCTCCTCCTCGGTTCTCTGGCCAGACAGAATGTCTACCAATTACTTGTGATGTTGGGGGTAGAGGCGATTCTTCTGGGCATTTCGATCTATCTCATTCGCCAACGGCACCAGTATAACGCACTGTATCATCTGGCGACATTGCTGATCGACGTCGCCATATTTACGGTCTTGACCCGCTTCACCGGCGGTATGGCCTCAGACTTCTATCTGTTCTATTTCCTGGCGGTCTCGCTGGGAGCCTACATCCTTTCCACGCCGGCGATCAGTATTTTAACCGGTTTGATCGTGGTAGGGTATATCGGGGCCAATTTCGACACTATCGGCCTTATCAGCCCGATGAATCTGAGTATCCGTTCCGGCCTGATCTGTTTTTACGCCATCACGGTCAATTTCGTGGCCGACCATATCCGCCGTTCCGAAGGCCGGCTGTTGAATCTGTTCAATACGCTGAACAAACGGACCAGCGAGCTGGAAAAAATGCATGTCCAGATGGAAATGGTGTACGAGAACAGCCGAATCCTGGCCGGGATGATGGATTTTGACGAGATCATCGAAGAAATCCTCAAAATCGGCGAAAAGGTCCTAGATTACCCCGCTCTGGGAATCATGCTGGTCGGGCCGAACGACAATCTGATCTACCGCGGCCGGTTGATCGGCGGGCAGAAAAACATCAAGTTGAAGGCGGTCTCTCCGCAATCCATGGAAATGGCCTATCGGGTGGCCCGGGAAGGGGAGGCGGTCCGGATTGTCGATTTGGCCCGTCGGACCGATTATGAACCGCTGTTGAAATCGGCCCGGTCGGCCATGATGGTGCCGATGATCACCTACGGCAAGACGACCGGATTGCTTCTGGCCGAGTCCCCCCGCCAGGGGGCGTTCGAGGAACAGGATGAACGGTTCCTGTCGGTGTTGGCCCGCTCTGCGGCCATGGCGATGGAAAACGCCATCCTCCATCGGAAAACCGAGGAGTTGACCATTATCGACGACCTGACCGGCGTGTTCAATTACCGCTATTTTTCGGACAAGATTAAGGAAGAAAAGAAGCGCGCCGTGCGGTATGAACAGCCGCTGTCGCTCATCATGGTCGATATTGACTCCTTCAAACAGGTCAACGACAACTACGGCCATGAGATCGGCAACCTGGTACTGGTCGGGCTGGTGGCGGTCATCAAGCGGAGCATCCGCGACGTCGATATCCTCTGCCGGTACGGGGGCGAGGAATTCATTGTCATTCTCCCCAATACCCTCGAACGCGAAGCTTGCAAGATTGCCGAGCGGATTCGGGGCGAGGTGGAAGCCGCCCAGTTCGGCGGCGGTGGCGGTATCCCGGCGATGCACGTGACCGTCTCGGTCGGGGTCAGCAGTTTCCCCGAAAACGGCCTTGGTCACGAGGAGTTGATCAATGCCGTTGACCAGGCGATGTACCGGGCCAAGGGGTCAGGCAAGAACGCCGTCTGTACCGTTTGATTCCCCCCATCAAAATAGTATATTATCCGACATGGAAACGACCCGGCCATATCCCGGACGCTTTTTCATCGCCTCGTTTCCCGAACCGCTCCCGTCCGACCGGACGTTGCGGTACATCCTCGACAACCGGCTCGGCGGTCTTATCCTCTTTGCCGACCATTGCCATGATCCCCATGGTCTAAAGAGTTGGCTCGGCGATTTCCTGGCGACAGCTCCGGACCCGCTCATCGTTGCCGTCGACCAGGAGGGAGGACGAGTCTGCCGTTTCCGCAAGTCGTTTCCATCGCTCGAATCGCCACGCCAGTATCGTGTCGCGGGCGATCCGGATCGATACCAATCCGACCTGGCGCTTGTCTGTGAACGGTTAAAAGCCATCGGTATCAATTTGAATCTGGTCCCGACCGTCGACCTGTTCGACAGCGCCCCAGGGCATGTTCTGGACGAACGGGCGTTTTCCGATGATCCCGAAGTCGTCGCCCGCTTTTCGCAGGCGACCGTCGAGGTACATCATCGGTTCGGCTTGGCGACCTGCGCCAAACATTTTCCCGGTCTCGGGCGAAGCGCCGGAGACCCGCATATGGTGCTGTCAACGGCCGATCTGACGGAAGAAGATTTCCAGCGGATTGAACTGGTTCCCTTTCGGGCGGCCATGGAGGCCGGAGTCGATACCGTCATGGTCACCCATCTGTCGGTCCCAAAGGTTGATGACGTCCCGGCCGTCATTTCCACCAAGATGATCACTGGATGGTTGAAGGGGCTGCTTGCGTTTCCCGGGCCGGTTATCACCGATGACCTGCTGATGCGCGGCGCTCAAGAAGCGGGACCCCTGCCGTTGACGGCGGTGAATAGTTTCAAAGCCGGCGCCGATCTGCTTCTCTTCGGACGGGATCTGGAAAAAACCCGACGTGCCTATGATGCCTTTGCGTTATCTTGGGAATCCGGCGAATTCACCCCGGCCCGGATGACCGACGCCCAATCTCGAGTTAGGCGATTGCTGAAAAGAATCGCGGCCGGATAAGGGAATAAGGATACCCGGACCATGGTGTCCGGAGCTTCCGTCGATCAAGGAGGATGTCGGCATATGAATCGGTGGTCGAAGATTGTCTCCCGAAAAACGCTCACGATCCTGGGGATGAATTCCGGAACCTCGGCCGACGGCGTTGATCTGGCAGTCATTCGTCTGACCGTGGGAAAATGGAGTCCGAAGATCATGGTCCTTGACGGAGCCATGGTTCCGTTTTCCCCGAGGCTCAAAACCGATCTGGAAAAGCTCATCGGTCAATCGGCGGTGGAGGTGGCTGATCTGGCGCGAGCCCATATGGCATTCGGGATGCATCTGGGACAGACCGCCAGGCGTTTTCTCGATCGACGCAGGCTGAAGGTCGACCTGATCGCCTCCCACGGCCAGACAATCGGTCATTTCCCCGGCCGTAAGAAATCATTCGGTCTTTCTGTCGGAGCGACGGTTCAACTGGGCGACGGAAGCGCCATCGCGGCCGAAACCGGCCTTCCGGTGGTGTCCGATTTCCGCGCCGCCGATATCGCCGCCGGCGGGGAAGGCGCCCCGCTGACCCCCTTTGTGAATCATCTTCTGTTCGGGGCCAGGACCAGAAGCCGAATCGTGGTGAATATGGGCGGGATTGCCAATTACAGTTATCACCCTGCGGGTGGATCGCCCGAGGATATACGCGGCGGCGATTGCGGTCCCGGCAATACCCTGTCTGACCTGGCGGCGCGGTTACTTTTTCATAAGCCGTATGATCGAGGCGGACGGATTGCCCGCACCGGGACACCCATAGAAGAGGTCATTGCCGGTATCGAGAAAGCCAACGCCCGGCGGGGCCGCTCGGCGGGACGGGAGCAGTTCGATATCGACCTGTTTGCCCGACTGGTCTTCACCGCCCGCCGCCGAAGGGGAACCAACGCCGATATCGTCGCTTCCATAATGGAGGCGACCGCCGGGCTGATCCATCGGTCGCTCAAGCCGTATCTGGCCGATGAACGTCTCGAAGCCGTCTATCTTACCGGCGGTGGCCGCAAGAATCAGTTTCTTCGCCAACGATTGTGCGCCTGTCTCTCGCCGTGTTCCGTCTTACCCATCGAAACGCTGGGATTCGACGGTGACCTGCTGGAAGCGGTCAGTTTTGCCGTGCTGGGGGGATGTTTCGTGACGGGGATACCGTCGAGTTTGCCGCAGATAACGGGGACCCATACGATGGCCATCGGGGGAAAATTGTCGCTGCCGCCTGAGAGAAGGCCGAATAAATCGCATCGCCGCGGATCTAAACAACCGGGGAAAACGGCCGATACAAGAATAAAATAGCGGATGAAAATGATTCACGTATTGAAGATAAAATCGTACTTGGCCCGGCTTTCAGCAGCCGTTCTCTTGATCGCCTTGCTATGGGGATGCGGAGGCGTGCCGTCGGTTTCGGAGATGGCCCCGCCTTCCAGCCGTCTGCCGTTTGTGGCCGTCCTTTTGGATAATACCGCCCGGGAACACGGCGTCGCCGCGGTCGATGATGGTCAGCTGTCCATCGATTGCTATAAAGACGACCAGCACTCCGTCTATTTTTCGCGCAAGGAAATCCGCATCAAGGCGTCGCGGAAGACGCTGGAGCTGTACAACAGCGACGGCTACCTGCTGGACGACGATATCGACCGGATTCTGGTCGCGCCGCGCGGCAAGGAGAGGATTCTGGCCTATGACGGCAAGCCGTACCGCGGCCTGCTGGAAATGACCGCCTCCTCCGGCCAAATAGTCCTGGTCAATCTCGTCTATGTCGAAGACTACCTCAAGGGCGTGGTGGCGCTGGAAATCGGCCCCAGTCAGGAGGATCAGATCGAGGCGGTCAAGGCCCAGGCGATTGCCGCCCGCACCTACGCCATGGCCCACCTGGGGCAGTTCGGTCCCGACGCCGGATACGACCTCAAGGCCGATGTTGCCGACCAGGTCTATGGCGGGGTGGCGGCGGAAACCGATCTGGTCAGCCGGGCCGTCGAAGCCACTGCCGGACAAGTGGCCGTCTACAACGACAAATTGATTAACGCCTATTATCATTCCACCTGCGGCGGAGCCACCGATGATATCGAGGATGTCTGGGACAAGAACCCCCAGCCATACCTGGTAAGCGTCAGCGACAACGATGCCTGCCGCATCTCCAAATACTTCACCTGGCGGGAACAATACACCGCAGACCAGATCGTCTTGCGATTGAACCAGTATCTTACTCAGGAGCGCGGTGAGCAAGTGAACGTCGGCAAACTGACCGATATCCGGGTGGGATCGCGCACGCCGGGCGGACGGGTGGCCTCCATTATCTTCGAGACCGCCTCCGGGCACTACATTTTCAACAAGGAAAAGGTCCGCTGGGTCATCAAGCAGAGCGACACTCCCGATGCCATCCTCCGGTCGGCCCGGTTCAGCCTCGAGGTCAAGAAAAACGGGGCCGGGGAAATCACTCAGGTTATCTTTAATGGTGGCGGCTGGGGGCATGGCGTCGGGATGTGTCAGATGGGGGCCAAGGGCATGTCCGAGCGGGGCGTCACCTGCGATTCGATCCTCGCGCTGTACTATCAGGGCACGAAGCTAAAAAAGTTGTATTAGCCATTCACCAGCGCTAATCTTGCCGGGCGGCTGCTTTAGCCGCTCTTTTTTTGCCTGCGGTAGCGTATAATGTGATTCCACAAATACGGAACCGGGCGGATATTGTCATGGCGGCCAAGAGGTAAACCGGTCCGGACAGGGATTTCCACTTTCCCTTTGCCCGCGGCCGAAATTTGGCATATATTTCCGGGTTGCCCGGCCGGATCGGGTCCGAGCGGAGTACGCCCAAATGGAAACGGATGGTTTGAAAGTGACCGACCATGAATGAATCGCCCTTTCTGTACATAAAAGGAGCGCGGGAGCACAATCTCAAGGATATCACCGTCAAAATCCCGCGCAACAAAATGACCGTCATCACCGGCCTGTCGGGATCGGGGAAATCCTCGCTGGCCTTCGACACCATCTATGCCGAGGGACAGCGCCGCTATGTCGAGTCCCTGTCGGCCTATGCCCGACAGTTTCTGGGGCTGATGGAAAAACCGGATGTCGATTTTATCGAGGGCCTCAGTCCGGCCATATCCATCGAACAGCGGACCTCGGCCAAGAATCCCCGTTCCACGGTCGGGACCGTCACCGAGATTTACGACTACCTGCGGCTGCTCTATGCCCGCATCGGCATCCCCCACTGTTTCGTCTGCGGCAAACCGATCACCCAGCAATCGGCCAGCCAGATCGTCGAATCGCTGCTGTCCTTCCCCGAGGGCACCCGCGTGGTCATCCTGGCCCCGCTGGTGCGCGGGCGCAAGGGGGA
>JAAZOE010000395.1 GCA_012797915.1 Candidatus Zixiibacteriota bacterium
ATCGGTCTGGCCAACAAGATCCGGGCGTACGATCTGCAGGACAAGGGGCGGGATACGGTGGAAGCGAACCTCGAACTGGGATTCAAGGCCGATCTGCGCGATTATGGTATCGGGGCGCAGATTCTCAAGGATCTGGGATTGACCACGATACGCATCATCACCAACAATCCGCGCAAGCTGGTCGGGCTCGAGGGGCATGGCTTGACCATCACCGGCCGGGTGCCGGCGCAGATTCCGCCGACGGAGCACAATCAGCGCTATCTGGAAACGAAACGGGATAAACTCGGGCATTTGTTGACTTTACTGTAGGAGGATGCCGACATGGCGATTGCAACCAAATCGGGACACCTGGACGGCAAAGGCCAGAAGCATGCGCTGGTGGTCAGCCGGTTCAATGAGCTTCTGACCGCTCGCTTGCTGGAGGGGGCGATCGACTGCCTGACCCGCCACGGCGTGGGGGAAAAAGAGATCACCATCGTCTGGGTGCCGGGTTCGTTCGAACTTCCCTATGCCGCTTATCGGATCGCGGAGGCCGGAAAACACGACGCGGTCATCTGTCTGGGGACGGTGATTCGCGGCGACACGCCGCATTTCGACTTTATCGCCGCCGAAACGGCCAAGGGGATCGCCAAAGCGGCTCTGGACAGCCGTCGTCCGGTAATATTCGGGGTGATCACCGCCGACACGCTGGATCAGGCAATCGAACGGGCGGGCACGAAGGCGGGCAACAAAGGCTGGGACGCGGCCTTGTCGGCCCTGGAGATGGTGAACCTGTATCGTCAACTCGACAAGTCATGACCGGACGAAGACAAGCGCGCGAACTGGCCCTGCAGGGGCTGTATGCCTACGAGATTCACCAACGCGACGTCGATGAGATTTTCGAACAGGTGACGCGGGAAAGCAATCTGGGGGACAAGCCGCTCCAATATGCCCGGCGGCTGATGGAGACGGTCATCAAGAACCTGGAGTTCGTGGACAAGGAGATCGGGCGGCTGGCCCAGAATTGGGAGCTGGAACGAATCGCCCTCATCGACCGGATCATCCTGCGCATGGCCCTGACCGAAATCCACTTCATGCCGGACATTCCGGAGAAAGTCGCCATCAACGAGGCGATCGACCTGGCCAAGGAGTACAGCACGATCGAGTCAAGCTCGTTCGTCAACGGCATTCTGGATGCCGCGCTGGTCAAGTCGCGGCGTCCGGCCGACGCCTGATTCTCGTCGAGTCGGTCGGTGCCGACAGCCGTCCTTTTCGTGCTGGACAGATCGCCGGTTTATATTATATTTTCGTTCTTTGAACGACGAGTTCGGCGGATATTATTAACGTGAGACGATGGTGAATACTCGATTGGCCGCTTTTCTAACCGGTCCGAAACGGTGGAAGAATCCCACCGCCCTGGCGGTCCTGATCTTCGTCTTCCTGATCTATAACGCCACCTTGTCGCCGACCATTTCCTTCTGGGATTGCGGCGAATTCATCGCCTGCGCCTATGTTCTCGGCATTCCGCATCCCCCCGGCTCGCCGCTTTATATCCTTCTGGGGCGGCTGTTCAGCCTTTTGCCGACCTCCGCCGATATTGCCGCCCGTATCAACCTGTTGTCGGCGGCCGCCAGCGCCGGGGCGGCCCTGGTCGACTTCCTGGTCGTGTATCGCCTTATTTCCGCCTGGTGGCCGAAAGCGGAACGGACGGGATGGAAGGCGGCGGCGGTCTATATCGGTTCGATCGTCGGGACGATGATGTTCGCGTTCGGCAGCACGCACTGGAACAACTCGGTGGAAACCGAAGTGTATGCGGTGTCGATGCTGTTGATGATGGTCATCATCTGGCTGACCGTGCGATGGGCGGAACGCCGAACCGATCCGCGGTCGGACCGTTTTCTGGCGCTGATCGTCTTTTTGCTGTTTTTGTCGACCTGTGTGCATATGACCACCTTCCTGATCGCGCCGGCCGTGTTCCTGGCGGTTATCCTGCTGTCGGAACGGTTGCGGAAGGACCTTCGCTTCCATATCACCGCCGGGTGTTTGTTTCTGATCGCCTACCGGCTCGATTACTTTTTCATCGCCTCCGCAGTCTGGCTGGTCGTTGTGCTGGCGGCGACGGTCGTGATCCGACGGCGGGGCTGGGCGCTGGCGCTGGTTTTGCTGTTGGCCGCGGCGGCCGGATTTTCCGGCCAGTTGGCCACGCCGATCCGGTCCAGCTGTCAACCGTCGATCAATCAGAACAATCCTTCCTCATCCTACGCCGCCTTTCGCAGTTTCATCGAACGGAAGCAATACGGCGATCAGTCGATGATCGCGCGGGCGATGACCCGGCGGGGGGAATGGAAGAATCAGCTGGGTGTGTTTCCCCGAATTGGGTTTTGGGGCTTTTTCAGCCGGCAGTACGGGATCAACGGCCGCGCCTTCGGACTGGTGTTCGTGCTCGGTCTATTGGGATTGTACGAACTCATCCGACGGAATCCCGGGATCGGCTGGCCGTTTCTCTTTATGGTGTTGTTGGGCACGGTGATCCTGGTCTGGTATATGAATTTTGCCGACGGTACCCGTCAGAATCCGTTGACCGGCGAGGGGCATTTGGAGGTGCGGGACCGCGATTATTTCTTCACACCCGGTTTCATCCTGTTCGGCCTGGCCATCGGTTTGGGGGTGGCTGCCTTGATCGATGCCGCGCGGCGGTCGGCCTGGCGGCGGGTCCGGGCGATGTATATCCCGTTGATGGTCGTGGTTTCGGCGCTGGGGCTTCTGGCGGCGGCGCCGCTGTGGGCCAACTATTTTACCTGCGACCGGTCGCGGAACTATATCGCCTATGATTTCGCCTATAATATGCTGGCCTCCTGTGAGCCGGATGCCATCCTCCTGAACGGCGGCGACAACGACACCTTTCCGATCTGGGCGTTGCAGGAAGTGTACGCCGTGCGGCCGGATGTCACGGCCATCAATCTGGCGCTGGCCAACGCCGGATGGTACACCCGGCAGATCCGCGACCGGATGGGCGTGCCGATCCGCTGGAGCGACGCGCAGATCGACGCGTTGCGGCCGATGGCGGTTTCCGGCGGACGGGGGTTGCGCATTCAGGATCAGGTGTCCGACGAAATCATCAACGTCAACAAGTGGCGGCGGCCGATCAACTTCTCGTTGAGCATCACCGACGACGCCAAGCAGTATTTGGGGCGGAGCATCCAGGCGAACCTGGTCGCCCATGGGCAGGTATACCGGTTGCAGCCGGGGCAGCCGGCCGGGGCCATTGATATCGAGGCCAATCATCGGCTGTATCACCAGTATTTCCGCTTTCGATCCATTGCCGACTCGACCGTGTACAAAGATCGCCATTCGGCCGGACTGGTGGGCAACTATGTCATCGGATTGACCCAGACCGCGGATTCCCTGCGGAAGGCCGGGCGATACGACGAGGCGATCGCCGACATTATACGGGCGATCGAAATCGTCCCCACCGATGATCAGGTCTATGCCTATCTCGCCCAGCTGTATGTCGAGGCCGGGTATGAGACGAAGATTCCGGGGTTGATCGGACGGGCGCCCCGGGAAAGCGCCCGCGAGATCTACTACGTCTGGGCGCTGGCCAACCGGTATAAGGGAAATCCGGGGCGGGCGGCGGAAATTCTCCGGGCGACGCTGGACACGTTCCCCGATTTTCCCGACGCGTTTCGGGAGTATACCCGCATTCTGTATGAAGCCGGAGAGATCGACCGGCTGCGTTCGACGGTCCAAAAATGGCTGGTTGATCATCCCGACGATACGGACGCCCGCCGCCTGCTGCAGAGCATCAAGGAATCGAATACGCCCGCCGTGCCGTCGGCCGGTCCGGGCCGATAGGACATGAGGTCATGAATATTCTAGCGCTGAATTGGCAGGACCTCAAGAATCCCATGTCGGGCGGGGCGGAAGTGCATCTCGAAGAGCTGCTCCGCCGATTGGCGGCCAAAGGGCACCGGGTCACGTTGTTCTGTTCCAATTATGCGGGCGGAGCGGAAGAGGAGACAGTCGAAGGGGTGCGGATTCTTCGGGCGGGCAACCGGTACAATTTCAATTTGATCGCGCCGTGGCATATTCGGAGGCTGATCCGGCGGGAACGGTTCGACCTGTTTCTCGAGGATATCAACAAGATTCCGTTCTATTCCCCCTGGTATGTCGATCTGCCGTCGATTATCATCATCCCGCATTTGTTTTCCACGGCCGTGTTCGAGGAAATCAATTTCGTTTTGGGCAGTTACATCTACCTGATGGAACGGCCCTTGCGGACGGTCTACCGGAGCCGCCGCTTTTGCGTCATATCCGAATCGACCATGGCCGATCTGGTATCCCGCGGCATCCCCGCAGACAACGTCACCGTCATCCATTGCGGCATCGACCGGAACGTCTACGGCAATCACAAGGGATATGCCAAGTTCGAGTATCCATCGGTGCTGTACCTGGGACGGATCAAGAAATACAAATCGGTGCAGCATCTCATCTCGGCATTCGCTTTGGTCCGGAAGCGAATCCCGGCGGCCCGGCTGGCGGTGGTCGGAACGGGTGACTATTTGCCGGTGTTGCGGCGTCAGGCGGAGGAGCTGGCGCTGGCGGACGCAGTAGTCTTTACCGATTTTGTTCCCAGCGAGATCAAGGTGGAATACATGTGCCGGTCGCACCTCATGGTGTATCCCTCGTTGCGGGAAGGATGGGGGTTGACCAATATCGAAGCCAACAGCTGCGGCACGGCGGTGGTGGCGGCCGATTCGCCGGGCTTGCGCGATTCGGTGCGGGACGGGGTCAGCGGTCTGCTTTACCCGTACGGCGGTATCGATCAGCTGGCCGAGCGGATCGTGGCGCTGTTAAACGATCCGGTTCGGCGGGCACAATTGGAGCAGGGGGGACAGCAGTGGGCGGCCCAATTCGACTGGGATATCGCCGCCGAACGGTTTTTGGAGCTATGCCTGAAGACGGTTGAGAAACGATGACGACGCGGACCCAGAAAATCCTCATGCAATTGGCTGGCTTGGCGATTTCGGTCGGGCTGCTGATATTCTTGTTTTACAAAATCGATTTCCGCGCGCTGGGCGGCGCGCTCAAGGGGGCCAATTACTGGTGGTTGATTCCCAACATCATCCTAATCATGGTGACCATGGTGTTCCGGGCGTTCCGCTGGGACCACATGGTCCGTCCGATCAAGCGGATACCATTTCCCCGGCTCTTTTCGATCACCATGATCGGTTTCATGGCCAACAACGTGCTTCCGTTCCGCCTGGGGGAGTTCGTGCGGGCCTATTCGTTGTCGGACAAGGAACAGGTTTCCAAATCGGCCTCCCTGGCGACGATTTTCGTGGAGCGGATCGTATTCGATCTTCTGGCTTTGTTGATCATCTTCGGCGTCGTCCTGGTCATATCGCCACTGCAGGTCATCCAGGAAATCAAGGTGGGGGCCATCGTGACGGTCATCACGGCCCTGGTCGGGTTGATCTTCGCCGTCTACCTCAGCGCCCGGGGCGAGCGGGAAAGCCATGTTCTAAAGACCCTCCTGAAAATTTTCCCGGCCCGTTTTCGACCGACGATTGAGGCCGTGACGGCCCGGTTCGCCACCGGTATGGAGTTCATGCGCGACTGGCGGCGGGTGTTCTGGACGACCTATCACACGTTTATGATCTGGATCATCATGGGGTTGTCCAACTATTTTGTCCTGCTGGCCTTCGGCTGGCACTTGCCGGTGACGGCCTCATTCGTGATTCTGGTGGTCGTCTCGATCCTGATTATGGTCCCGGCCTCGCCGGGATTCGTCGGGGTGTACCATTACGGCACCGTGTTGTCCCTGGGGATCTATGGCATCGGACGGGAAGAAGCCCTGTCCTGCGCGCTGGTCATGCACGCCACGCAATTCCTCGTCATCACCCTAGTCGGGTTTTATTACCTGCGCCGCGAACACCTGTCGCTGAAGCAGATCGAGGAGGAATCCGAACGGCATGACTGACCGAGCGGGGACCACGATCTGTATTCTTCCGGCGCTCAACGAGACCGGGAAAATCGGCCGGGTGGTGCGGGCCGTGCGCGAATCCGGCCAGGTGGACGCAGTTATTGTCGTGGATGATGCCTCTACGGATGATACCTCCGGGGAAGCCCGGGCGGCGGGGGCGGAGGTTCTTCGGCACGAGAGAAACCGGGGGGTCGGGGCGGCCATTCGGACCGGTCTGGTGTACGGCAATGAACATGGGTACGGTATCGCCGTCATCATGTCCGGCGACGACCAGCATGACGCCGGGGAGCTGCAGCAGGTTCTGGCGCCGTTGCGCGACAACAGGGCGGATTTCGTTCAGGGATCGCGGCGGTTGCCGGGAGGCAAAACGGTCAACGGCCCGCCGTTTCGGGAAGTGGCGACGCGGGTTTTCTCGTTGTTGTTCACCGTTCTGGCCGGGCGAAGAATCACGGACGGCTCGAATGGATTCCGGGCATTCTTTCTCTCCATCCTCGATGATCCGGCCATCAACCTGCAGCAGGACTGGCTGGACCGCTATGAACTGGAAGTCTATCTCCTCTATAAGGCGGCTCGATCGCCGCGGATTCGGATGGTCGAGGCGCCGGTGACCGTGTTCTATCGGGGGACGGTGCAGCAGTATTCCAAGATGAAACCGCTTCGGGACTGGTGGCGGCTGGTGCGGCCGCTTTTATATTTGACCTTCGGGGTACGGAGATAATGGCATGACCGATCTTGATTTTAATGGGAAACGGGTGCTGATCACCGGCGGGGCCGGATTTGTCGGTTCCAACGTCACCGAGCGGGTGGTTCGTTGCGGCGGCCGGGTGACCGTGCTGGACGATCTCTGCACCGGTTCGCGGGACAACATCAATCCCGGGACCGACTATCAATTCGTCGAAGGGTCGGTGACGGATGAATCCCTGGTCTTCCGGCTGGTGAAGGAAGCCGACCTGGTGATTCACATGGCCGCCCGGAATATCATCGTGTCGACCAAAAACCCGCGCGAGGATTATGCCGTCAATATCGGCGGGACACTCAACGTCCTTCTGGCTGCCCGGGAACACGGGGTGGAGCGGATGGTGTACACGTCCTCGGCGTCCATCTACGGCAACCCGCGGATCATTCCCATCAGCGAGGACGAACGGCCGCTGACATTTTCCCCGTACGCCGTCTCCAAACTGGCGGGAGAAAATTACTGTTATGCGTTTTATGAAACGTACGGAGTACCGGTGGCGGTGGTGCGGTATTCCAACGTGTACGGACCGAAGCAGAGTCCGAACAACCCCTATTGCGGGGTCGTGGCGAAGTTTATGGATGCGGTCGCCCGGGGGGAGACCCCGCAGGTCCACGGCGACGGTCAGCAGACGCGGGATTTCACCTTCGTGGACGACGCCGTCGACGGCACGCTGTTGACCCTGTTGTCGCCCAAGGCCGAGGGGATGGCCTTCAACCTCGGCACCGGGACGGAGACGAGGATTATCGAACTCATCGGGATTCTGGGCCGTCTGTACGGCCGGGAGATCGCCCCCCGGCATATCGACCGGCGGGACATCGACAACATCCGTCGCCGGGTGCTCAATATCGAACGGATTCGCACTACTCTGCGCTGGCAGCCGCAGATCGGTTTGGAGGAAGGTTTGCGGAGGACGCTGGAATGGTTCCGGAACCGGAAGTAGAGCGTTCGCCGGTTTCCCTTCGGCCTCACCTGCGCCTCTGGGTTATCGTCTTTCTTTTGGCCCTGATTTCGCGTCTGATTTTTCTCGAGGCGGGCAAACAACTGCCGGTATTCTGGGACGCGCGCATCTACGTCTCCGCCGCCATCGGGTTGCTCGGCTATGCCGACCGGGACGATCCGTACGCGGGAGGAGA
>JAAZOE010000396.1 GCA_012797915.1 Candidatus Zixiibacteriota bacterium
GAATATCTGGATCCAGATAAGGGTACGATAACGCTTCATAAGACGACAGCCTCGCGACACGGGTTGCGCCCGAACATCAAGGTAATGCGATTCCCGCCAAAGTCAAGCGACGATTGCCGCCGCCGGGCTTGTTGGGGGAAACGGATCACCGGAAATAGGACGGCCGGTCGGATGGAAACGTCGAAATCTTTCCTGTCGGTGCCGATGTTTTGATATCATTGCACACGGCTGATTGGGTACCATGGGGTTCACGGGATATTCCGAACGGATAAAACGGTTCGGCAGCGGATCGACCGCTACCGATTGTACCGGCGCGATAAGTGAAAGCGGGAACGCAATCGAAGAAGTTTATGGCGACGGAGGATGGAGAATACCCGCCACCAACCGAAGCGAAATTGCGGCGTAATGCCGGAAGCCAGCTTGTTCAATTCGGAGACAGTGCTGAAAGGATCATCGATGACCAGATGGAGAATGACATCTTCTTCCGATCGAAAAGTCCCGGCCGGCGGCCGCCCACCGGAAACCGCCGGCGGATCAGCCACACCCTTTTGTTTATGGCCGGGCGCCATGGCGGCCTGGATGCTGCCCCCGGATTCGGCCACCACGCGGTCCTCGGTCTTCCACACTCGTTGCTCTCCGCCGTCCGGTTCGGGAGACAGATGAAAAGCCTTTTTCCCCAGCTCAAGGGATGGGAAAGCCTTAATGACATTCCCAAATTCGAGAAGTTCGTATATCTCATGGACATTGGGGATCATATTGACCAACTTCAGATCCCCCCCCTGGTCGCGAATCTCCTGAATCCGTGAAATGAAGATGCCCCACCCCGCGGAGGAGATATACTCTACTCCCCCCAAATCGACCAGTATCTTGAACTTCTTCTGGGACATGAGGTTGGCGATAACCCCTTCCAGTTCCGAGGCGGTAATGGCGTCAACGACCCCGTCCACCCGGATGACAGACAGTTCACCTGAAGGGCCTGCCTGCGAGAGCGATAGTTTTATTTCGTCCATTGTCGGCATTCAATCATTCCAGTAACTTCTTACTATTGAATCGCCATAATCGGTTCCGAACTTTACCCCGATCTGATAATGTCGAAATCGCAGCGGGGAAGCAATAGATTTCTTCTCCGTCAGCCGGATCAGGCATCCTCTTGCAGATGGTAATCTCGGATTTTTTGCCGGAGGGTATTGCGGTGGATGCCCAGAATCTCGGCCGTTTTCTGCATGTTGCCGCCGGCGGCCTTCAGCACGACGGCGATGTGCCGCTTTTCCATTTCCGCCAGGGACAGGGCTCCCATTGGGGATAATTCATCCGAGGAAATCGGGGCCAGACCGGGCAAATCATCAGGGCCAATCGTCGAATCGATTGAGAGAACCACGGCCCGTTCGACCACATTGCGCAGCTCCCGGATATTGCCGGGCCAAGAGTAGGCCACCAATCGGGCGGCGGCCGCCTCGGTGATCCCTTCGATCGGTTTATTCATCCTGCGAGCGACCTGCCGAAGGAAATGGTCGGCCAGAATGAGGATATCCCCCCCCCGGGCCGATAACGGGGGTAATTCTATCCGCACGGTATCGATTCGGAAAAACAGGTCTTCGCGGAATCGTCGTTCGGCGATCAAACCCTTCAGGTCGCGGTTCGTGGCCGAAATGACCCGGACATCAACCCGTTTCGATTGTTCCGACCCCAGCGGCTCGAAAACGCCGTCCTCCAGAACGCGCAGGAGTTTGGCCTGCATGACCAAGGGCATATCGCCGATTTCATCGAGGAAAATCGTACCGCCGTCGGCCAATTCGAAACGTCCGGCCCGCTTCCGGTCGGCGCCGGTGAACGCGCCCTTCTCGTGGCCGAACAGCTCCGATTCCAGCAGTGTCTCCGGCAACAAGGCACAGTTCAATTGTACAAACCGACAATCGCGGCGAGGCGAAAGCTGGTGAATCAATTGCGCCACCAACCCTTTCCCCGTTCCGGAAGGACCGGTAAGGAGAACCGCTGAATCGGCCGGTCCGACCCGGGCGACCAGCGACCGAATTCTTTGCATCGCCTCTGATTCGCCGATCATCTCTGGTATATCGGCCAGGTCGGCGACGGTTCGGCGCAGGAGGTCATTTTCGGTGACGAGTCGATTCTGTTCGACGGCGTTCTTAAGATTGATCAGCAGTTCGTCCAGATTGACCGGTTTGGTCAGATACCCGAAGGCCCCCTTGCGCATCGCCTCGACCGCCGTTTCCACGGTGGCAAAGGCGGTAAGAACGATCACCTGGACAAAAGGATTGATTTCCCGCAGCCGGACCAAAAGCTCCAGCCCGTTCATATCCGGCATTTTGAGATCGATCACGGCCATCGGGGAAAAGAAGCCTGCATACTCGGCGATGGCGGCGGCCCCATTCGGGGCGGCAAGGACCTGAAACCCCTTCTTTTTGAGGAATCCGGCCAGCATCTCCCGCTGGGCCGCCTCATCATCGACTATCAGTATCTTGGCCATCGTCCGTCCGCATCGGTTGTGAGGTTATCCGCCGACAAAAAAAGCCTTTCCTCATCAGGAGGAAAGGCTTTTTTTCCCGACTGTGCCGATTTTATTCCTTGGGGCCGATGTTGAACAAGACTCCCGCCTTCAATTCCAGGAATCCGTTGTTGTCGCCCCAGGGGTAATCAACGCTTTGATATGTCCCTTTGACGCCGCTCATCCAGTCAAGATGATATGCGGCCTCGCCATAGATGGCGCCGTAACTGTTGGTGCGGTAATGAACTCCCACTCCGATTTCCGTGCCGAGAGCCGGTTTGTGGGACAATTCCCGAAGCACCGGCTGTCCGTGGTCGCTGACCGCCTGGGCCAGTTTATTGAAACCGAGGCCCGCGCTCACCCGGACATACGGTGAGAATGACTTGGCCGTGAGATCGGAAATCAGATATTTCCCGTATAACCCGACTTCGAATATCCGATGGCGCAGTCCGGAGCCATCGGTACCCATGTTTCGCACGCTGAAAAACGTCCCGCCGACGATTTGCGGTTTAAAGAAATACCCGGCGCCCAATTCCAGGCCGATGCCATTGGTGGCTTGAATCGAACTCGGCTCCAGGTCGCTGGTGATGTACCCAAACGGAAGCGTGAAATTGCCGCCGATGAAACCTTCAATAAACGGCTCGGCCTCATACTGCGCGGCAGCCAGAGAGGCCAGGAAAAGTAATGATCCTATCGTCACAGTTTGTACTATGCGTTTCATACCTTTTGCCTCTACCTACCCTTTCCAGCGTTATGACCGGATTCCCAACCGGCCGATACGTTTGCTCCAATTTGCATGTCCCGGCCCTTCTTGTCAACAGAAATAAGGCGCCTGGTATTCATGACGCGCCGGGACCCCGATTGTTCAATCCCGGCGACCTTCAATCATTGCGGCTGCGTCTTGCTGGCCCGGTATTCCTCCTGCAGTCTCAACGAGATTTCGTTGGGGACCTCCTCGTAATGGGAAAATTCCCGCGTGTAGACTCCCTGCCCCTGCGTCAGCGACCGCAGATCGACCGAATATTTATACAGCTCGGCCTGCGGGACGCTGGCGCGGATGCGCTGCATTTTCCCCAGCGGGTCCATGCCGATGATCTTGCCGCGCCGAGAGGAAATGTCCCCCATCACATCGCCGGTGTAGTCGTCCGGAACCAGGACGGTGATATTATAAATCGGCTCCAGAACGATCGGCTTGCACTTGGGATACCCTTCACGAAAACCGGCGATGGCGGCCAGTTTGAAAGCCATATCCGATGAATCCACCGAGTGATAGGAACCGAAATAGACGGCCACCTTGATATCCACAACCTGGGCCCCGCACAGGCCCCCTTCCTGCATGGCCTCGACCACCCCTTTTTCGACCGAGGGTATGAACTTGCCGGGAATCACGCCGCCCTTGACTTCGTCGGCGAACTCGAATCCGCCGCCACGGGGCAGAGGTTCCAGCCGCAACCAGCAATCGCCAAACTGTCCGCGGCCGCCGGTTTGTTTCTTATGCTTCCCCTGTATCTCGACTTTGGCCTTGATCGTCTCCCGGAACGGCACCCGGGGGCGGTCCAACTCCACCTCCACCCCGAAACGATTCTTCAACCGCTCCACCAGAAGATCGACCTGCGTTGGCCCCTGGCCAAACAACAGCGTCTGCTTCAAGGCCGGGTCCTGAACCACCCGGAAAGTCGGATCGACCTCATTCAGCTTGTTCAAGGCCATACTGACCTTTTCCTCGTCTCCCTTGGCTTTAGGCCGGATGGCCATATCCATAACCGGCTCGGGGAATTCGGGAATCGGGAAAACAAACTGGCGGCTCTTGAGACATAGAGTATTGCCCATATGAGTATCTTTAAGCTTCACCAGCGCGACGATATCCCCGGCATGGGCTTCCGGGATTTCTTTGCGGTCCTTGCCGCAGATTTCATATATCTGACCGATCCGCTCGGAACTCTTCTGGACATTGATGATTTCCAAACCGGAGGATAATTTCCCGGCCAAAACCTTGATGAGAGAGAGATCACCGACGTGTTGTTCGGAGATGGTTTTAAAAACATAAGCTGCTGCCGGGTCATCAGATACGCACGGAATCTCAAGTATTTTATCGCTCCCAACATCCTTGGCCTTGAGTACCGCTTCCTCGGCCGGTGAAGGAAGGTAATGAACGGCGAAATCGAGCAGATACGAGACACCAACATTGGCCGTCGCCGCTCCGGCCAAAACCGGATAGACCGCAGCCGAGGCGATCCCCTTCTTCAAGCCAGCCAGCAATTCTTCATCCGTTAAGTTGCCAACCTCGAAGAATTTCTCCAGGAGGCTGTCATTGGACTCGGCGACCGCTTCCACCAGCTTTTCCCGGGCTGCCTCGGCCTCACCTTTTACCGCATCCGGGATATCCCCTACGGTCTGTTTTCCGTTCGGCTCGAAGGTGACCGCTTTCATCTTGATCAGGTCGATCACCCCTTTGAACGATTCGGCCTTGCCTATCGGGAGGACAACCGGAACCGCTTTGGCGCCGAAGGTTTCCTGAAGCGCGACGAGATTACGGGCAAAATCGGTATGCTCTTTATCCAAACGATTGACGAAAAAAATCGCCGGCTTGTTCTGTTTCTCGACATGATGGAAAAACTGAAGAGTGCCGACCTCGACTCCTCCCCCGGCCTCAATCACCACACAGATCGTTCCCGATACGGCCATACCCGCCAGAACATCCCCGATGAAGTCCGTATGTCCCGGCATATCAACGACATTGACCTTGTGGCTCTTCCATGGGAGCGCTATCACCGACAGGTTTAATGATGTTTGGTGAGACTTCTCTTCCTCGGTATAGTCGGAAATCGTCGTTCCATCAGCAATGTTGCCCAGCCTGTTGGCCACCCCGGCCGAAAAAGCCATCGCCTCGGCCAACGTGGTTTTTCCCGAACCGCGTTGTCCCACCAGACCGATATTGCGTATCTTGTCAGTCGTCATAGCCATCGCCTGAGTATCCTCCTCAACTGTCGGAATCCCGAATAAACATAGACAGAAATAATAACCCCAAAACCTCTTCTTGTCAAACCAATTCGCCCCTCACCGGCCCGAAAATTGACCTTTCGCCGCGGCCGACCCCCGTTATGACCATATGCATGTGATTAGGGGCCAAGAGTCGCTTGGGGAGGCTGATCCGCGCAAAATATCGGCTTGCAAATAAGGGAGATTCTCCTATATTGAAATGGAACTCTAAACTATTTTATCTTGGGAGGGTACTGAGATGAGATATCTCTCGCTTGCGGGGCTGATTTGTATACTCGGATTGGCGGTGGCGATGCCGGTTTGGAGCGCCAACCGAGTCGTTTTTGGGACGATTTCCCCGGGGGATACGCTTTGGGCAGGGTTACCGGTGACCATCGACATCTTCATCGAAAACGACAGCTCCGTCTATGGATGGAATATTCCGGCGCTGATCTACTCCACCGACGGCGCCACCTGGATTTGGAATAATGTCCCCGGAGGATACGGCCAAACCATCGACTGTTACACCGTTATCCCTGGAAGTCGCATGGATATCAACTGGGATCTAACCAGCGGCATCGTTTCCAACCAGTATGATATGAACGGTTTGACACCGGACAGCATGCTCCTGGGGGCGGTGGTTATTAGTAAGCCCCCGATGGCGCCAGGGCCGTTGCAGAGAATGATCTCCATGCATCTCACGCCGACGGCGTTGGCCCCCGGCGAGGTGAAAACGATCTGTGTCGGTGATGGCACCAACTTTGAGGCGGAGTTCGTGGGCCAGAATGGTCATTCGGCCTTTCCGACGGTAAATGTGCCGATCTGCTTCCCGGTGGCCAACTGTACGTTGGACGACGATGTGGATGGCATCTGCGATTATGTCGACAACTGTCCCGGCCTTGCCAATACGGGGCAGGAAGATGCCGACGGCGACAGTCGTGGCGATGCCTGCGACAACTGCCCCGGTGTGGCCAATATCGACCAGCTGGATGGCGACGCTGACGGGGCCGGAGACGCCTGCGATAACTGCCCGGCCTCGGCCAATGCCGACCAGGCCGACGGCGACAGCGATGGATTGGGCGATCCATGTGACAATTGCCCGGCGGTGGCCAACGCCGATCAGACCGACGGCGACGAAGATGGGTCTGGAGACGTATGCGACAACTGTCCCGAGATTCCGAATGTCAATCAACTCGATAATGACGGTGACGGCCTCGGCAACCCCTGTGACAATTGTCCGTCCGTCGCCAACGCCGGGCAAGAGGACGGCGACGGCGATGGACTCGGCGACGCCTGCGACAACTGCCCGGCGATTGCCAATCCGGGCCAGGATGACGCCGATGGTGACGGCTTCGGGAATTTCTGCGACAACTGCCCGACCATTGCCAATCCCGGCCAGGAAGATGCCGACGTGGACGGATTCGGCGACGCCTGCGAAGGAGGCGCCCAGTATCAATGCGGCGATATCAATGCCGACGGCTGGATCAATGTCGGCGATGCGGTGTATTTGATCAATTTCCTGTTCCGCAGCGGTCCGGCGCCGTGCCAGCCGAGATAAGACCTTATTGAGGCCGCCTTCTTTAAAGAAGGACGGCCCGGTGTGATTCCAACCGGCCGGGAAGTTTCCCGGCCGGTTTGTTATTTTATGCCTGTCGAAGCACGGTAGCCGCCAAGAGAGTGAAATCATCCCCCAGCTGAGCGTCGCCCAGGAAAACTTCCACCTCTCGTTCCAGCCGCCTCAGGAGATCGTCCGGAGAGATCGCCCGATTGTCCGTCAAGAATTTCTTAATCCGTTCCTCACCGAACA
>JAAZOE010000397.1 GCA_012797915.1 Candidatus Zixiibacteriota bacterium
CCGCAACTCGATTTCACCGGCATCGGCCTGGGGCCGCTGGACATTTCCACGCCGGAAAATCTGGTCCGGTCGCGACAGATCATTTGCGAGCGTCTCAAGACCATGCCTGACGACAAGCGGGACGAATCGCTGGCCTGTATGGAACGGCGGCATGGCGGCGCGGTCCGGCGCGAGGACTTCCCGGACTATCGGCCGCTGGACTTGGCGCAGGTGCAGCATCTGGCGGAGGACCCGTTGATCACCATCGGCGCCCATACAATCAACCATCGGATTCTCAGCCGCATGAATCCGGGCGATGTGGAGGCGGAAATCGGGGGCGGCAAAAGCGACCTTGAAAAGATTACCGGCCGGCCGGTCCGGTTTTTCGCCTACCCCAACGGCCGTCTGGCGGACATCAATGCGGCGGCGGTGGAGACGGCGGCGCGTACGTTTCGGGCCGCGGTTACCACCGAGGCCGGGTTCAACCGGCCGGGCCAGAACAAATACTTGTTGCGCCGTATCGGAATCGGCCGTACCTTGCCGTTCGGACAATTCAAGGTGTCGGTTTCGGGATTGTATTATCTGATGCAACCGCCGTTTGTCTTGGCATGACCCCGGGGGCGAGAAGCAAAGGCGCCGACTTGCATGAACACGGTCATTAAAATCGACAATTCCGAGGCGTTCGAGGCGCTGGCCGCCGAGTGGAACGCGCTTTTGTCCCGCAACGATACCAACAACGTCTTCCTGACGCACGAATGGGTCCGGTCGTGGTGGCGGGCATTCGGCTCCGAACATGATCTGTATCTGCTGACCATCCGCGACGGCGGGACGCTGGTCGGCCTGGCGCCGCTGATGCGGTCCCGCGCGGGTCTGGCCGGACGGAAGCGGCGGGTCATCCAGTTCATCGGCACCCCCAACGCCGATTATGCCGACATCATCGGGCCGGAAAAGGAGCAACTGGTCGAGCTGGTCTGCGCCTATTTGGCGGCGCATCGCGACGAATGGGACCGGGTGGAGTTGTCGCAGATCGGCCAGGCCTCGGCCACCACCGAAGCCTTCCGGAAGGTGTTGGAACGGAATCGCTCGCCATACGAGGTCAAGGAAATCGAAACCTGCATGGGGTACGTCTATGACGGCCCGGAGGACAAGCGAGCGACGTTTCAGTTGCCGCGCAAGACCTCGCTCAAGCGCAGTATCAAACACCTGAACGATGCCGGCGGGCTGACGCTGGAACAGGTTGACGACCGGGAGGCCATCCTCGGCCTGTTGCCGGAATTCTTTCACGCCCATATCGTCCGCTGGGAGGATACCGTCACCCCCAGCAAGTTCAACAAACCGGCCTTTCGCGCCTTCTATGAAAATCTGGTGACCAATCTCGGTCCGGCTGGACATATCAGTTTCAAGATCCTTCGTTTCAAGGAATGTCCGATCGCCTGGTTTTTCACGTACCGATACAACAACACCGCGTATCTGTACACGCTGGTGCACAACCGGTTCTATTCCAAACATTCCCCCGGCAACATTCTGATCACCATGATCGTCGACGATTGCGTGCGGCAGGGGTATGCCATGATCGACCATACCCGCGGGGCCAAGGCCCACAAGGGAATTTTCGCCAATCGGGAGACGGTCAATTACCGGGTGACGATTTTCAAGAGCTCAAGCGCGCGCCTGCGGAGGCGTTTCTATGAATGGGCGAAAGGGACCCTCCCGGCGCGCACGCTGGCCGAAAACCGGTGGGTGATGTACTACAAGACAAAAGTGTACACCTACTACGCCGACCGCGGTCCGGCGGCGTTGTGCCGGGCCGTCGTCCGCAAGCTCCTCCACCCCGTCTGGGAGCACAAGACGGCAATCGTTCTCGAGCACAAGCGCGATTCGTCCGCTCCGGCGGCGCTCCCGCCGGAGGTCACCATCGAGCAGTTGTATCAGAAAGACGTTGGAACCATCGCCGCTTTTTTGGGTTTCGAACCGGGGTCGCGGAAACATATCACGGTCGAGACCCGTTTCGCCGACGGCGGCGACTGTTTTCTCATCCGCCATAACGGCCACCCGGCGTCGATTACCTGGACCCTGTTTAAAAAGGATTACCTGCCCGGGTTCGACCGGACGTTCCCGCTCAAGGAGAACGAGGCGATTTTCGCCGACGATTACACCTC
>JAAZOE010000398.1 GCA_012797915.1 Candidatus Zixiibacteriota bacterium
CGTCGTGGGTCATGCCGCGCTTGACGATGATCCCCGTCTTGGGGACATCGGCGAACCGGTAGGTATTGTTCGGCCAGGTGTAGATCGCCTCGGCCAGGTCCTTGCCGACCTTGTTGGCGTCGATGTCGATGGCCGCCGAAAATTCGATGTCGGAAATATGATACCCGCCCAGGTTGACATGCATCAGGCCGGGGACGAAATCGGTATCCTTGGCGTTGCGGTAGAAATGCACGCCCTGCACGAACGAGGAGGCGCAGTTGCCGACGCCGATGATGGCTACGCGTAACTTACCCATGAAAACTCCTTGTTTATTCACTCCATCTCTGTTTTCCCAAACCGATACGCGGGAATATAGGCCGAGGCGCGGCTCTGTCAATCGAAAACCGGAGAAATAATCGTTGTATATACATGCAATAGCCTCTCTCACCAGGCATTTCGCCGCCCCAGAACCACCGTCGCTCATCCGTTCGGGCAATGATAAAAGGCCATAAGTGAGCACCCCGCATTTACTTGCTGAAACGGCTACCCGGCTTGGCTGATTGCCTCCCGCAAGCCAATTTCCCTGTTGACTATTTAATTGTCTAGACATATAATTTATTGCCATGAAAGAAAGCCTTGATACTCGTCTCGACCGTGCCCTAGCCGCGCGCTGGTCGCTTCGCCGGGCCATTCTCCGCCGGGCGCTGAAAGAGCGCACGCCCCATCTCCCTGCTCCCCGCGGCGCCTCGCCGCGCGGCGACCGCCCGCTGACTCCCGAACAATATGCCGTGCTGAAAATCCTCGGCGGCGCCGGACTGGGTGTCACCGTGCAGGAAATCGCCGGGCAGTGCGATTTTCCCCACGCCAACGCCACCCGCACCATCGACCGCCTGGAAAAACGGGGGCTGATCATCCGCCTGCGCGACAAAGCCGACCGGCGGCGGGTGATGGTCCGCCTGACGGTCGAGGGGAGAAAGATGTTGCGGGCGCTGGACGCGGTCGAGGAAACCATGTATCATCTCCTCTGGGACAGGTATGACCCCGAGGAAAAGTCGGTCCTCCTGCGCCTGCTGACCAGAATGCCAGACGCGGGAGACGCGATTCCGGAGGACAAGGGAAGCGAACAGCCATGACCGTGGCCATCGTCGAACAGATTCGCGCCGAATACGACCGGGTTCGGCGGGAACGAGGAAAAGTCACCGCGCCCGACATCCATCGCCTGGCGATGCAGTATTACCATCAGGTGAAATCTCTGCCCAAGCACAAGCTCCTCCGCGCCTGCGAACAACTCCTCGACGCCGGTTTCACCACCATCCCGTTCGATTGGATGTTCCGCATCCGCGCCCAGTCCGTCCCGACCGATTTCCGTCGCCTGGAGTTGTGGCTGGCCACCTATGTCGACGATTGGGGCGGCTGCGACGATTTATCCGTCCATGCCCTGGGGGCTTTCCTGTATCAGTTCCCGGACCTGATCCCCCGCACCGACCGCTGGGCGAAATCCTCCAACCGCTGGGTGCGGCGCGGTTCGGCCGTGGCGCTGATCTACGGCCTCCGTCGCAAGCAGGGATTGAAGGCGGCCCTGGCCCGCGCCGATGCGCTTCTGATGGACGCCGACGACATGGTGCAGAAGGCGTACGGCTGGATGCTGAAAGAGGCGGCCAATCACTTTCCGCAGGAGGTGTTCGATTTCGTGCTGGCCCGCAAGGACCGCATGCCCCGCACGGCGTTGCGGTATGCCATCGAGAAGATGCCCTCCGCCTGGAAATCCCGCGCCATGCAGCGGGATAAGACAGGAAACCCGCACCCCTATCCCCACTCCCTAAGGGCAAGGGGGGCGGAGAGTGATGCCTGACCGTCCGGGGAGCGATAATTTCTTGTATCTTCATGTTCGTCTTCCGGTTGCGGCCAAATGGGTTCGATTGGCTATTTTTGAAGTCTTCACTTTTTAAAAACCCCATAGCCCCGTGAGAGGGAAACAATGTTACCCGCAGGGTCATCCGCCTTCGGCGGACCCGTACCGGGAAGGACCCTGCGGGACAGACGGCGAGGGGAGAAGATGGAGTGCAGACCACCGGGGCAGTGATGATTTCCGGTATTTTCAAGTTCGTCTTCTGGTTGCGGCCAAATGGGTTCGATTGGTTATTTTTTGATGGGGACTCGATTCTCCTGCCCTGAATGGCGGGGCAGGAGGCCAATCCACCCTCAAGCCAAAAGCTTGAGGGTGCCACCCGGAGACGGGTACGGGCAACCGTCGGCGGCGAAGGGGACCGGGCAACCGCACGCAACGCGGCGGGGATACTGTCGAATCCCGGCCCGGAGGGGCGGGGCGCCGGATGGAAGGCGGGCAGATAGAGGAAGCCGTGGCGGCGGATCGGGCACGAAAGCGACCGGGGCTTGTTGGGGCTCATCGGGAAGCGCCTATTTCGAACTGCGGACGCCTCACGAGGCGCCCCTACGGAATAAATGAAACATCCGGGCAAGGATGCAGTTCGCGGCGCACGAGGATCCGCCACAGGCGGACCGCACACGATACTGGACATGAAAAACAGGGTAGCTTCCCTTCAGGGTGGGTGGGGGGCGGATATTGAAGGAAGTGGCGAAATTATTCGATATTGAGAATCTTGTACTTCAGCACCCCGGCCGGCACCTGAATCTCCACGATATCGCCGACCGACTTACCCAACAGCCCCTTGCCGATGGGGGATTTAATCGATATGTGATTGTCGTCCGGCTTCGATTCCTCGGCCGAGACCAGCGTATAGATTTCTTCCTCGTCGTCGTCGAGGTCGAGGACCGTCACCCGGGCGAACAGATACGCCTTCCCCTTGGCGACTTCATCCCGCTTGACCACCACCGCGCGCGAGATTTTGAATTCCAGCTCGGCGATAACCCGTTCGATATGGGTCTGGGCTTCCTTGGCGGCGTGATACTCGGCGTTCTCGGACAGGTCGCCCAGTTCGCGGGCTTTTTTTATCTCGGCCACGATCGCCGGACGGTCCACGAATTTCATTTTATGCAACTCGGCCCGGAGTTTCTCGAACCCCTCCTCGGACATATGCAACGGGCTGGAATCGGTCATGGCTACTCCTTACGACATCCTCACGACGGGGATAATATGATAATCGGCCGGGATTGTCAAATCGTTAGGCGGCCGCCGTTTGACGCCGCGCCGCATCCCCGGATCATCGCCCGAACTTGCGGGCCAGCATCACCGCCGCCACCGGCGGCACCAGGCCGGTGATATCGCCGCCGTTGGCGGCGACGTCCTTGACGATGGTCGAGGACAGATAGACCCACGACAGCGCCGGCATCAGAAAGACCGTCTCGATTTCATGGACCAGCCGCCGGTTCATCAGGGCCATCTGGAACTCGTACTCGAAATCGGAGACCGCCCGCAAGCCGCGGACGATGGCGGCGGCGCCGATCCTCTGGGCGTAATCGGCCAGCAGGTCATTGAACTTCTCCACCCGGACGTTTTCCCGGCCATTGAGCGTCTGGCTGACCATCTCGTACCGCTCCTCGACCGAAAACAACGTGGCCTTGGGGGAACTGCGGGCGACCGCCACGACCAGTTCATCGAACAGACCGGCGGCGCGGTCGATCAGCGACAGATGGCCATTGGTGATCGGATCGAACGTCCCGGGGTATAGGGCGATGATTTTGTCTCGTTTAGCCATAGCGATAAATGGTTATGGCCGAATCACCGAAGCGGCGCGTGGTCACGATATCGTCGCCCTCCGACTGTTCTCGGCCGGCATGTTCCATTATAAGAAAACCGCCCGCCGTCATCAACCGATATTCCCCCAGAATTCGATACATTTCCCGGGGCAGGATCAGGCCGTACGGGGGATCGGCGAAGACCAGGTCGAAGACGGCTCCTTCCCGGGCTAGTGTTTTCAATCCGGCGTCGTAGTCGGTAACCATGAGCCGAAGGTCCAGGCCGCAACGGTCGAGATTTTGCCGGATGATTGCCGCCGCCTTGGGGTTGTTTTCGATGAGCGTCGCCGTCGCCGCGCCGCGCGACACTGCCTCGATCGCCAGCGCTCCCGAACCGGCGAACAGGTCCAACACCTGCGCCCCGGCCAGATCATGTTGCAGGATGGAGAAGACGGCCTCGCGGACCCGTCCGATGGTGGGGCGGGTTTCGCGACCAGGGAGCGTGGCCAGACGGCGTCCCCGCAGGCTCCCGCCGGAGACGGTCAGGCTCATCCGACCGCCAAGCCGAGGGGAATCAGGAACTGCTCGAGACGGCCGTCGATTCCCTCCGCCGCCTCCGGCTGAAAATACCCCGCATGGAAATCGGGCCGGCTCACCTCGGCGGTGATATGTTCGGCCAGCGCCGCCGCAAGGAGATCATCGCCGGCATACGGCCCCGAAAGAATCACCCGCGCTACGGGGACGGTGATCCCCTCGTCGAACAGCTCCGCCAGCAGGTATCCCAGTTTCATTTTCAGTTCGGCCCCGAGCCGGTTGGCCAGGGGGATGGTCACGCCGGAGGAGAACGGGGCATCGAGACGGCCGACCGAACGGAGGCGGCGGTTGTGAATCAGGGCGATCGTGGCGTTTTCGGGTCCGATATCGATCAGGACCTGCAGGTCGCCCGGTGCCACGCGGCAGAAGGTCAGATATCCTGTCGCCAGGGCCACGGCATCGAGTTTGAACCCGGATGGTTTTCGGAGCCGTTGGGTATACTCCTCGATGCAGGCATCGATCCGGCGCCGATGGTAGGCGATGGCCAGGAAGCGGCGGCATCCATCCGGTTCATCCAGCGGCAGGGAATCGAAATAGAATGCATCCGGCCGGTCCAGAAGCATCTGCGACATCTCGAACCGGACCAGGTCGGCCGTTTCCAGCAGGGAGGTTTTGCGAACGCGGATTTTTTTGACCACGGCCAGCCGTTCATCGACGGCGAAAAACAGCCGACCGCTGTCCAGCGTGTCCCGGGTGAGTCCGGTGTCGGAGGATTGCAGCGAGGTGACCATCAGCCGGGCGCCGTCGTTCTCCACCCGCACGGCCAGAATCCGGTCGCCGTAGCGGGTCGCTCCATAGGTTTCCCAGGCGTTTTTCACGGCCGCGCCGCCTTAAGGTATGGTTTGACCCCGGCCATGACGGCCGGGCCGAAACCGGGGACCTGGGTCAGCGATTCCACCGCCGCAAAGGGACCATGCTGGCGGCGAAAGGACACGATCCGTTCGGCCAGGACCGGTCCGATGCCGGGGATCAATTCGAGGGAATCGGCCGGGGCGCGGTTGAGGTCCAGGACCAGAAGCGGCCGATACCCCTCGAGGGTTTTCACCCGCCAGGGACGCGGCGCGCGATCGGACCGCAGAAAGAAATCGCGAATAATCAGGTAACTCCCGCCCGCCGCCAGCAACCCGGCCAGCAGAACAAGCGTTTTCATTTGCGCTTTTGAAAACTCGAAGAATTGCATCATGCATAAGTCCGATAATCGAGTTCCCAATATAGCGGCGGTCGACCAAAAGGCAAGTGTCAAGTGAGAAAATCATCATCCCGGCCGTATCGGCCGCAGATGGGGTCACTCCTCGGTGTTCCGGGTAATTCCCGGCAGTTTGTACATCGGACAGAGACGGGAATCGAACAGGTCTAGAAAGGCCCGGGCGGTTTCCGGATAGGAAGACGCGACGGTTACCCCGGCGCAATGAAGCAGCCGTTTCTGAATCCGTCGGTCGGTATCGAGGCGCGCCAGAATGGTCCAGCCTTTTTCCTCCCGCAGAGAAACCTCCAGCGCCAACACTGCGTCGGCCTCGCCGGTCTTGAGGTACGACACCAGCTGAAGACTGGTCCGGGCCAAAATCAGCTTATCTTTCAGTTTTTTCCATACCCGCGCCCGATCCAGAGCTTCTTTGGCCAGCCTCCCTTCATATTGCAGCGTATCGACCATGACGATTCGATGAAAGGCATCATCGACCAATTCCCTGACGTCGGCGCAGGATGGTCCATCCGGACGGCCGGCGGCGATCAACGACAGCCGAAACGGGCAGGAAGAGGGACCGTCCCCGATCATCGAGTCGAGCCCCCGGCGGTATTCATCTCGATCGGCATCGCCGATCAGCACCAGTTCCGCGCCGGATTCTTCGGCCCTGGCCAAAACCCGGTCGAACGATTCATAGATGACCCGGACGCGGATTTTGTTTTCGGTCTCGAATTGTCCGGCGATGGTCTCGATGACGCCCTTCAGGTAATCCGGGGCGACAATGGCCGGCCCGGCGGAGCGGCCCCGGCCCGTTTTCGAGCAGGTCGACAGGACCGGCAAGGCCAGCAGAACAATCGACAGAAGAAGAAGCGCTCGACGACGTTCGTTCATGACGGGGAAAAGGTAGACAGGCCGTACACCCTCGGCAACCAAAAACCGCGGCTGCTGCCGGCCATCCGGAATAATGGTTGCGGCCGACGGGATTCGTGATCATGAACCTCTGCCCCAAGCGGCCGGGATGCGGACGCCTGGGGCGGGAGCCCGAAGGCGGCGCCGACAACTACGGTTTTCCGTCGGCCGTATCGACGACCTTGGGGGCGTCGAGATTGACTCGTTTGCGCAGGTCCGGAAACCGGGTGTAGATGGCTTCCATCTCGTCTTTTTCGGACTGGACCAGCGAATCGGCCTGGCCGGGGGTCAGTTTGAGGGGCACGAGAGCGGCCTCGCTCAGGCTGTCCAGCCGTCTGATGTCGCTGACCAGCTCGGTCAACCGGATGGAGTCGGCGGTATAATTGCCCGGTTCGCGCTGATGCGTATTCATTGACGAAAGAATCTGGTCCCGCTGCATAAGCGGCCCGCCCATCGAGAGATACTTCACGCCATCAGGGGAAAACACCTCCCAGATCACCCCCCGCTTGCCCAGGAGAGGGATGACTCCGAAATAGACCAGGCGGGCGGAGTCGGCCTTGATTCGATTGCGCTGGAGGGCCTGCTGCAGGACCGAGTCGGCGCTGAAATACTTGAAATGAAAAGCGCCGTCGGGACGCTCGTGATATGGTTGGGCCATTTTTTCGACGGCCAACAAGGTCGCCGTCCCGGTCTTCTTGTCCACCTCCACCTCGGCTTGAAAGCGGTCGCCGCGGAGGAAATACAGCAGGTAGAAATCCCCGCGGTAAATGGTTTTGGAATGGACCGGCAGGGCAATGACCGTATCGTACTCGATTTGGTACCGATGAGACCGCTCGATCAATTGCTGGAGGTTTTTCTTGCCGTTTTTGACCGCGTCCTTGAGGCTGATCTGGGCCGGGGCCGAAACCGCCAAACCCAGGGTCAGTATCAGCGCCAATACCGGTATCAGGAAGCGTTTGCCTTTACTCATGGCGGGCTTTTTCCATATCGGTCAGCCGTCCGCTGACCTTCCGTTTAAAGGTTATATTGCGCAGGCGGGGGTCGGTCTCCACGCCGTAACTGCGAATCGTATCCTGATTCTGGATAATCGTCACGAAGCTGTCGGTCACCACCCGGTCCTGGCCGGCATCCCATTCGAGGTATTCGGTGAACAGGCGGACCGAATCCTCCCCCAGGACCCGGACTGACCCGTTGACCGCCAGGAAATTATCCTTTTCCCGAATGTACCCCCGCTGGGCGATCAGGTTGGATATCTTGACCCCGGTGGAATCATAGAAGTCGACATCCAGCCGTTCCGCAATAGTTGAATCCTTGGCCGTGTACTGCATAATCCGGTCGGCCCGCAGATCGGTGGTTTTGCGTCCCTCGGAGTACAGGAAGATGCGGGCGTTGGAAGTCACCTGGTCCGGCCCGCTGGAATCGATCACCGCCATCCCCTCCGTCCCCGGCGGTTGGCTGTCTCTCCCGCAACCGGCTAGAGCGATGCCTAAAGCAATGGCCGTCCCAAGCAGGATGCTGAACCAGGAATCGATGGACCGGAAACGGATCATGGGACTCTCGGCTGAACGGTTATGCGTTTGTCGGACAACCATCCGATCATTCATTATACACCGCCCCGGGCTGCCGGCGGCGTTCTCTGTCGAATATCGGCAAATTCCACGGCGGAGTCAAGGCGGGGATGCCCGTCCGGCTCGGGACGGTCACCAGTCGTAATGAATATATTCGGTGGCGGTCGAATCGGCCGGCGCCGTCGGCGGTTCATCGACCGCTATCCGTTCGGCCACGGGAATAATCCGGCCGTTTTGAAAGGTGAACAAGGGCAGTTCCAGGTTGCTGCGCGTTCGGCCGAAGGTGATCCGCCAGGACGCTCCCTCGTATCCTTTGACTCCGGCCAAAAAGGTTGCGACGTATCCCGGATCGATTTTCCCCTGGCGGAACGCGGCGGCCGCCAGGCTGACCGCGTCATACCCAAGGGCCGACAGATGATCCGGTTCGGTCCCGTGTTTGGCGGTGAACAAGGAAG
>JAAZOE010000399.1 GCA_012797915.1 Candidatus Zixiibacteriota bacterium
ACGGCGGCAAACGCCCGCACCGGGGAATCGACCCCGCCGGGAATCACGTTGAGCGCGCGCTCATATAGGGCATCCGATTTCGGCCGCTCAACCAATCCAGCCTCCCTTCAGCATGTCCCGCAGATGATAGGTGATGATGATATCGGCGCCGGCGCGGGTGATGGCGGTAAGGTTTTCGAGCACCATCGTCTTCTCGTCGACGATCTTTTCCCGGGCCATCAACTTGACCATCGAATACTCGCCGGAGACGTTGTAGGCCGCCACCGGCAGGTCGGTCTGGGCGCGGAAATCGGAAATGATGTCCAGATACGCCAGCGCCGGTTTGACCATGACGATATCGGCCCCTTCTTCGATGTCCAGCGCCAGTTCGCGCGAGGCTTCATTGCGATTATGCCAGTCCATCTGGTATCCCTTGCGGTCTCCCTTACCGGGGGCCGAATGGCAGGCGTCCCGGAACGGCCCGTAATAGGTCGAGGCATACTTGGCCGTATAGGCCATGATCAGCGTATTGGCATAATCGTTCGCCTCCAGAATCTCCCGGATCCGCCCGACCCGGCCGTCCATCATGTCCGACGGCCCTACGCAGTCGCATCCGGCCTTGGCCAGGGCCAACGCCATGTCGGCCAGAATCGGCAGCGTCTTGTCGTTATCGACCATATCGTTGTAAATCACCCCGCAATGGCCGCTGTCGGTATAGGCGCAAAGACAGACATCGGCGGTAACGAACAGGTCGTCGCCGTACGTGTCCTTGAGCATCTTGACCGTCCGGGTGGCCACCGAATCGGCGCCCAGGGCCGAGGAAGCCATCGCGTCTTTATGTTCCGGAATACCGAATAGCATGATCCGACGGATCCCCAGACGAAAATCCTCATCGATCGTCTTGGAGATCATGTCCGGCGATTCCCGGTAAATCCCCGGCATCGACTCGATCTCCTGCCGGACCCCTTTCCCCTCGGTCACGAAATATCCCTGAATCAATCCATCCCGCTTGATTTTCGTCTCCGCCACCATGTCGCGGATCACCTGGTTGCGCCGCAGTCGACGCGGCCGATACATAAGATCACCCATGTCGCATTCCTTTTTCTGCGCCCGATGTGGGCGTTTTCTCTGTCGAGCGTGATTGGGCTCTAGCTGTCGGAGCCAAGTTGCCTGAATACATCGTCCACCACCGCCTTTGGGTCGGTCCCGGACGATGACGCCCGCCTCAGCCCAACCCACCGGTTATCCTTACGAACACCCAAAACGGCGGTGAGGTTCAGATTTTTTCCATCGATATGCGAATATGCCCCCAGGGGTAATTGACACCCCCCCTCGAACCGGGCCATCAGTCCCCGCTCCAGCTCCATCTGGAGTCTGGCGTTCGGATCGTCGAGTTTGGAGACAATATCAACAATGGCGCTGTCGCCGGCCCGGGTCTGGATTCCCAAAATCCCCTGTCCGGGGGCCGGAAGAAATTCATGTTCTTCGAGGATACTCGACCGTAGATCGGAGACATCCAAGTCCAGCCGCCGCACCC
>JAAZOE010000400.1 GCA_012797915.1 Candidatus Zixiibacteriota bacterium
AGACTGGATTCCGCTGGCCAGTCTGACCTCCCAGCAGGTGGCCGAAATGGTCATGGAGGGTCTGCGGGTCAAGGATATCCCGGCGGTCATTTACTCCGGGGTGGGATATTTCGGCCAGGCCGGCGCGATGGGTTCATCGCTGTATGCCCCTGTCGGCGGCGCCTATACTCTGCTGGTGCCGCAGGAGTACATCGCGGATGCCGATGAAGAAGCGCGCTTGATTGTCGGGGATGATTGGGAGAAAGCCAAAATTATCAACACCGAAACCGAATAAGAGGTAGCCATGAAGAAACTCGCCATCATCGCATTGATGCTGTTGGGCGGGGCGGCCGCCGCCTCGGCCGCGCAGATCACTTTCGCCGAAACGCCGGCGCAGGCGTTCGAGTCGGCACTGGCGAAGAACCAGCCGATCCTGATCACCTTTTACGCCGATTGGTGTGGGTGGTGCAAGAAACTCGATACCGTGACGTATCGAAACGACAGCGTAGCCGCCTTGGCCAATGAAATCGTGTTCGTGAAAGTGAACGCCGAGAAGGATACCGCCATGTCTCATAAATACGGCGTGGCCGGATTCCCGACGGTGGTGATGACCAAGTCCGATGGAACCGAAATCGACCGCATTTACGGGTATGCCGGGCCGAAGGAGTTTCTGACGATTATTCGGGATTACCAGGCCGGCCGGAATACCCTGCCGTCCTATCTGGCGCAGGCGGAATCGGCTCCCACCCCGGCCCTGTACTATCTGATCGCCGATAAATATATCGGCCGGAAAAAATTCGTAGATGGGGAAAAGTACCTGAATAAAATCCTGGAATTGGATCCCAATAACGAAAAGGGGTATTCCGACAGCGCGTTATCCTCTCTGGCGGACATGAAGACCCGCGCCAAGGAGTTCGATGCGGCCAAGGCGGCCTATAAGAAATTGATGGAATCGTATCCGCAATCGGGGTTGGTGGACAACGCCCTGTTCGGGATCGCCGCCGTTAATCGACGAGCGGAGAAATACGACGACGCCATCGCCGGATTCAAGCTGTTCATGAGCGTGTACCCGCAATCAGAACTGGTGCCCGATGCCGCGGCCTATATCGCTATTTGCACCGAAAAGAAGGGGGATACGGCCACGGCGCTCCAGATGTACGAACGGTACCTGATCGATTTCCCGAAATCGGAAGACACGACCTGGGTCAAAAGCCAGATTCAACGCATTAAAAATCCTCCCGCCGACCAGAAAGGGAAATAGCATCGATGTCCGAAGATGTTCTGATTTACGAAAAATCGCGGCCGGGCCGAACCGGCTTCTCGCTGGCGGCGACCGCCGCCGGCGATGACGCCGTGGATCGTCTGATCCCGGCCTCGTTTCGCCGCCATGATCCCCCGGCGTTGCCGGAGATTTCGGAACCGGAGGCGGTCCGCCATTACGTGAACCTTTCGACGAAGAATCACCATATCGACAAGGGTTTCTATCCCCTCGGCTCCTGTACCATGAAATACAATCCCAAGGTCAACGAGGCGGTGGCGACGCTGCCCGGATTCGCCCGCCTTCATCCGCTGCAACCGGACGAGGATTGCCAGGGGGCGCTGGAGCTGATGTACCATCTGGCCGCCATGCTGGCCGATATCACCGGGTTTGCCCGGGTCAGCCTGCAACCGGTGGCCGGGGCGCACGGGGAACTGACCGGCCTGCTGGTCATGCGGGCGGCGATGATCAAGCGGGGCAACGTCCGCAAAAAAATCATCATCCCCGATTCCGCCCACGGCACCAATCCCGCCTCGGTGATACTGGCCGGGTATGAGGTCGTGCAGGTGAAATCCACCGACGCCGGCACGCTGGCCGCGGCGGATGTGGCCGCGGTAATGGATGAAGACACCGCCGGGATCATGATCACCAATCCCAACACGTTGGGTTTGTTCGAATCGGAGATCGCCAAAATCGCCGAGGTGGTCCACGCCAAGGGCGGCCTGCTGTATATGGACGGAGCCAACCTGAACGCGCTTCTGGGACAGGCCAAACCGGCCGAAATGGGGTACGACGTCCTCCACTTCAACCTGCACAAGACCTTCTCCACGCCGCACGGCGGCGGCGGGCCGGGGGCCGGCGGGATCGCCGTCACCCGCGACTTGGCCCCGTTTCTTCCTTCTCCCCTGGTGGAAAAGGAAGGCGGTCGATACTATCTGAATCATGATCGCCCCGACAGCATCGGCCGGGTGCACAACTTCCACGGCAACTTCGCCAACATGGTGCGCGGGTATGCCTATATCCGGCAGATGGGGGCGCCGGGGCTGAAGGATGCGTCGACCAACGCGGTGCTCAACGCCAATTACCTGATGAAACTGCTGAAGGACCGGTATGAACTACCGCACGACACGACCTGCCAGCACGAATTCGTGCTGTCGGCCAGTCGGCAGAAGAAGCGGGGGGCCAAGGCGGCGGACGTGGCCAAGCGGTTGCTGGATTACGGCTACCACGCGCCGACCATCTATTTTCCGCTGATCGTGCACGAGGCCATTATGATCGAACCGACGGAAACGGAATCGAAGGAAGCGCTCGATAGGTTCGCCGAGGCGATGATCGCCATCGATCGCGAGATCGATGAGAATCTCGAAACGGTCACCTCGGCTCCCCGCACCACGCCGGTGCGGCGGCTGGATGAGGTCCGGGCGACCAAGACTCTCGACATCAAATATGTCGGATGACGATGACCAACCCTGACAACCGATGCCGCTCTGGGTGCGGCATCGGTTTTTTATTGCCATGATCCGATGCGAACAGGTGACATTCCGGTACGGCGGGGAGGACGCGCACTCGGTCTTCAGCGATTTATGCCTGAGCATTGCCACCGGAGAGGAATTGGCGGTGATCGGGGGCAATGGCAGCGGCAAGACGACCCTCGGCCTGCTCCTCTGCGGCATCCTGGCTCCCACCGCCGGACGGATTATCGTTGAACCGGCCGTGTCGGTAAACGGCGACGGCGCGCCGGGCATCGGTTTCCTTTTTCAGGACCCGGATAACGGCCTGGTTGCCACCACGGTCGACCGGGAAGTATCCTTTTCCCTCGAAAACCGCAACCTGCCCACGGAAACTATCCGGCAGGCAGTGGAGGCAACGCTTGACCGTTTCCGAATGATCCGGTTTCGAGACCGGGTGGTCTGGTCCCTATCGGGGGGAGAAAAGCAACGGCTGTCGCTGGCGGCGCTGTTTGCGGCCGGGTCGCACATCCTCTTTCTGGACGAACCGGAATCGTATCTTGATCATGAGGGAGCCTGTCAACTCGAGCGAACTCTCACGGAATTCAGGGCGGCCGATCCCGCGCTCTCGATCATCCGGGTGACGCAGTATCCCCGGGTGGCGGAGCGATACCGGCGGTTGGTTATTCTCGGCCGGGGCGCGGTTATCGGCGATGGCACGCCGGAAACGATTTTTTCCAACGCCGAGGTCATGGCCGCAAGCGGCTTGCGGCCGCCGTTGAGGTATTTTCGACCACGGACAACCTCGCCCGTTCCTACCCCGGCCGTCGACCGGATTGGTCGCCGGGACCCGCTTCTTGAAATCACCGACTTGACCTTCACATATGACTCCAACAACCCGAAGCTACTCATTGATAGACTATCACTTACAGTCTGCCGGGGTGAGGCGATGGCTCTGGTCGGGGCTTCCGGAAGTGGCAAATCAACCTTGGCCCAACTTATTTGTGGGCTCTATCCGCCGGCATCCGGAACCATCCGTTTTTCCATGCCCAATTGCCGCGCGGTCATGACCTTCCAGCAGCCGGAACGGCAGTTTTTTCTTGAGACCGCCTTCGATGAGGTCGCCTATGGCCTCCGCCCCCGCGGCCTGCCCAATAACCGCCTGACTGAGGCGGTCCGGTTGAGCATGGTAACGGCGGGACTTGATTTCGAGGCCTTCTCCGCCCGGGACCCGCATACCTTGTCGGGCGGCGAAGCCCGACGGCTGGCCTTCGCCGTCGTCATTGCCCTGGGGGCCGACCTGTTCATCTTCGATGAACCGACCTGCGCCCTGGATGCGGCCGGGATCCGCAATTTCGCGGCAATGGTTGACCATCTCCGTCGGGAAGGCAGGGCGATTATCATCATCACCCATAACAGCGACCTGATCGGAGAACTGGCCGACTGCGTGGCCGTGCTATCCGAGGGAAAAATCACCGCGGTCACGGAT
>JAAZOE010000401.1 GCA_012797915.1 Candidatus Zixiibacteriota bacterium
CGACTGGATGGCCGCCCACGGGGAGCCATACTCCTCCCGGTGTTCTTCCACCATCCGCACGGCCCGTTCCCGGACCTCCCCAGAATACCTGCTTCGTCTTCCCATAACCGTAATCTCTCACATAATTCTGTCTCCGGCAAGCCCGGGGCGGTTCACCTGCGCAACGACGACAAGATATTGCCCGACATTTGATTCCCGGGTTTTCGTCCGGGACGGGGAATTGGGTTTATTTTTAGTAAATATGGGTTTGTCCCGGCGGAAAATTGCGGAAGCTGGGGCAGACCGGCCCGCCGTGGCGGGTGCCGCCCACAAAAACAACGTGTCATACCCGCGAAGGCGGGTATCCAGGAATATAACCACGAAAGATGGATTCCCGCCTGCGCGGGAATGACATGATGGGGGAAAATCGGAATAAGGCGGAAAAGTATGTCCGTCGTGTAAAGGAATGAGACCCTTCGCTTCGCTCAGGGTGACAGCCTTGGGGGCTGAAATGGTGTGGATATGCCCCGGCCATTCCGGGCGCGCAGCCGCGCGCCCCTACACGATGTCAAAGCAGGTAAATGGCATTACGCGGCGGTGGGGGCCAGCAGGTGACGCTGGATTGTGGTCTCGATCTGGACCAGGTCGACCTCGGTGTCCTTGCAGGGGCCGCAGGGACGGATGTTGGGGAAGCCGATCACCGGGATATGCGGGTTGACATCTATGAATCCGGTCAACAGGTCCCGCTCGCAGGCGACGGCGATAATCAGGCCGGGGCGCACCTCGCGGATCTTCTTGCGCGCCTCGGTCCCTCCCCCGGCGGCGGTCAGGACGAAACCGTACCGGTCGCGCATGCCCCTGATGGCGGCGTTCATTTCGCGGGTCAGACAACGGGGCAGGATGACCAGCATCCGTTCCGGCCGGACCTTGCGCGGGTCGCTGTTGATGATCAGGTTGTGCAGTTTGAGGAAGGAGTTGAACAGCCGATCGCGGTTGACCCCGAACAGTCTGCCGACCCGAATGGTCGATTCCAGAAGGAAATTGACCAGCTTGGGGATGACGATGAAGGCGGAGAAGAACGGCCGCTTGGTCAGCGCGCCATAAATGAAAAGCAGAAGCCACAGAATGAGAAAACCGGCCAGGGCGAAACAGAGGATATCGAAACCCAGACGGACTCCGGAGCCGATCTGAAGCAGCCGTGGCGATACCAGCCAGGCGAAGAGCGCGGTGCCGCCCAGGATGACGATGATGGTGGCGAAGGCCAGGCCGATGAAGACGCGGCCATCGGTGTCGGCCGAGACGGCATCGGTGCGGCCGTCCCAGTCGAACCATTCCTCGCCCAGTTTGCGGTCGGAGCCGGGTTGATCGGTATGTCCATCCGTGTCGGTCATTGTCGGTAATATATACGGATTGGGCGGCGGTTTCAATCGGGTTTCTTGCGTTGGCCTGAATGATTGATCCGCAGGGTCACAATCCGCCTCCGCGAAGGCGTCGGCCGATCAGGACCCTGCGGGACAGGAAGGACGTTTCATAGGGGGCGAATGGGGAACGCCATGCGGCGGGCAGGTCACCTCCGCCTGCAAAATCGGGTTTCTTGCGATGGAGAGGGGCATGATGGATGGCGGGCAGGTCACACGTCCCCGATTGCATCGCGGCCGCAAGACCTGCCCGAACTGTTGAGCAGAGGTGTCGAACCGCGGGCGGTTCGACCTACAAGACCGTTAAG
>JAAZOE010000402.1 GCA_012797915.1 Candidatus Zixiibacteriota bacterium
AATGACGCCAGTCGAACTCGGCCAGGGGAACATGATACCCATTGGAGAAGCCGATGAGGTAGTATCGGCCTTCCACGGTCGGCCCGAAGACGACGTCTTTCTTGTCCAGAATCTTGAAAGCATTGGTGATCATGTCGGGGGTGAGAGTCGGCGTCCGGCTGCCGATGAAGACGACTTTATTGTACCCCCCGGAAAAACAGATCCGCAGGGATTCATCCATCCGCTGGCCCCAGCGACCGGGGCTGAGTTCTCTGGCCTCGAATCGGTCTCCATCCAGCATCTGGCGTTTCTTGCCGCGCAGGCGTCCTTTGAGGTAGGTCAGGATGGTCTCGACCCCCTTGCGGGTGTCAGGTAACGGCGCGAAATAGAGTTTGATATCCGGCTTGGTCAGCGACAGGGCGTTGGTGATGCTGTCGGCGATGAAGGCGTGATGCAGGAAGTTGATTTCCTCCGGCGACAGCTGGTTCCCCAGGTTCATGGACGAGCCGTCTTCGGTAGTCTCCTGAATGCAGATGATCAGGGCGGTCTTGTTCTTGGCTTTCGCCGTCATGACTCCTCGATCGCCATGGTTAACGGCCGTCAATATATACGTGGCCGCAACCGGTGTCAAGACCCCGCGACGCGGTTACCCGACGTTCTGTAAAAACGGGAACCATTTCATCAGGTAAATCGAGATGACCTGCAACATATCGAAAAAGATCAGGATGCCGACCACGACCAGAAGCAGACCGGAGACGATCTCGACGGTATGAAAATGCTTCCGGAAGAACCCGAAGAAGCCCACGAAATAGTTGAACAGCAGGGCGAAGATGATGAACGGGATGCCCAGGCCGGCGGAATAGAACGACAGCAGGATGATCCCCCGGCCGACCGAGCCCTCGTTGGCGGCCATGGCCAGGATGCCGCCGAGTATCGGCCCGATGCAGGGGGTCCAGCCGAAGGCGAAGGCGATGCCGACCAGAAACGAGCCGAGAATACCGAAGCGGCGCGACCCGGCATGAATCCGTTTCTCGTAATTGAGGACCTTGATCTTGAAGACGCCCATGACGTGCAGGCCGAAAAGGACCAGGACTGCGCCGGCGACCTTGTTGAAGACGGTCAGGTTGTCCCGCAGCCAGGAGCCGATGTAGGTGGCCGAGGCGCCCAGCAGGATAAAGACGGTGGAAAATCCGAGAACAAAGATGAACGAACTGAGGCCGACCCGGATCATATTCTGCCGGCGGCGGCTGGTATCGGACAATTCATCCATGCTCAACCCGGAGATGAAGGACAGGTATCCGGGGATAAGCGGCAAAACACAGGGGGAAACGAACGACAGAAAACCTGCCAAAAGGGCTCCCATTGTCGTGACTGAGACTCCAAAATCCATGGCTCACCTGGTGGTTGTTATAGACATGATGATCCGGCCGTACCGCGGGGTCGGCCGGGTTAGGACATCTTTCGATCCAAAGCTTCGCGGAAACATTCCGTTAAAATCCGATACACCGTCTCCTGATCGAGGTTCGACAGAATCCGTTCGGCCACTTTGGCGGAAACGGCCTCGATCAAATCCCGGGACAACATCTTGATATCGTTGGGGGAAACCTGCTCAATGGCTTCCCGCCAACCGAGCGCCGAGTCGGCCGCACCCGCCGGCCGCACCGTCGTCTCGCGCGGCGGCGTAATCGAGACGCTGGGGATCGGGGTTTCGGGGATATTCTCGATCTCCCTCTTGAACTCGGAGATGAATTTGTCGATTGCGTCTTGATGTTTGGGTTGATTGGCCGTTGGCGCCGAGGCCGCGGGAGCGGGCGTACCGGTCTTTCCGGCAATCTTCACCGGCCCCGAATCGGAAGCCGACTTCGGACGGGCGCCCTCCGGCGGAACGGTTCCCTCCCGCTTCAACTCCTTGATGAACCAGTCGTAATCGTGCGTCCGGGGGACGGCCTCCTCGAACATCGGCCCCTGCAGTTCCGGCGGCGTCGTCATGCCGTATTGATCGCTGACGATTTCGATTTTCCCCGATCCCGAAAATCCTTCGGGGGAAAGGTCATCTTCCTTCGTCGGGCCGCTGGCGGGGGCCGGTGCCGGCGGTGGCGCAGCCGGGACCGTCCCGCTGTCCTTGATGCTGACCTGGTCGACCTTTTTGGATACCGCTCCGCTGTCCTCGGCGGAGGCGCCATACTCGAATCCGATCATCGTTTCCTTGGTCGGCTTGGCGTTCAAGATTCGAAAGGCGCCGGTATCGTCGCCGATGACCTTGGATTCATCCACCTCCAGGCGATCCAGTCCCAAGGCGGCATCGATGATGTCGTCCTCGAGCGTGGCACCCTCGAACGGCGACGCCGGCTGCGTCGGGGCCACCGGGCGATAATTCCCTTTCGAGGCCACCGCATCCAGAAATTCCCGCGGGGTGAACGGCTTGGGGATGATTAATTCCGGAGGAAAGCCGGACTCGCCGGCAGTCGGATCGTGGAGGATAAGAAGCGGCAGCGACGCCGTCGCCGGATCGGCGCCGAGAGTATCGACGAACCGCCGGCCGGTGGCCTCGACCGCCGTCGAGGAGACCAGGATCAGCTCGATACGACTTCCCCGGATAATCGTGCGGGCCTCCTCCGCGCTGGTGGCCGAAAAGACCTCATACCCGTTCTGCCGCAGAAGCGACTCGGCGATCCCGCGGACCGCCAGCGATTCTTCCACTACCAGGACTTTCTTCGCCATATCTGCCTACTTTCTCTTCTTCGCCAGCAGGTCGCTGGCGTTTTCGAGAAAATGACGTTCTTCTTCGCTGATGTTCTCGAGGCCGACCCGATTGATCTTATCCAATATTTCATCGACCCGTTTCATGACATCCTCGGCCTGGCGCCGGTTTTGTTCCAGTTTACGAGATTTCGCCCGGTAACGCAAGCCGTCAATGTAGCGCCGGGGAGAAAGTTTCCGGCTCCAGGTCCGCAGCCGCCAGTCCAGCTTCAGATAGATGAAGCCGACGACCGCCCCGCCCAGGTGGGCCAGATGGCCGATCCCATCGGGGGTCGACGAGAGGGACCCCAAAAATTCCAATCCGACAAACAGCAGGACGGCATACTTGACCTTCATGGGGAAGATGAAATAGAGATACATGATCTGATCGGGGAACATGACGGCATAGGCCGCCAAAAGCCCATAGATGGCCCCCGAGGCTCCGATCGTCGGCACCATCGACGACGGCTGAAAGGCCGTCGTGCACAGCCCGCCGGCGATTCCGGTCATGAAATAATAAAACAAAAACCGCCTGGTGCCCCAGGTTTGCTCGATGGTGGCGCCGAACATCCAGAGGATGAACATGTTGATCAGGATATGCAGCAGGCCGCCGTGGAGGAACATGTAGGTCACCAGCCGCCAGACCTCGAGATGGCCGATGACGGCGGCGGGAATCAGCCCGAACCGGAGCACCAGGATTCGTTCGGTGACCAGCTGAATCAGATAGATGCCGATGTTGGCGGCCAGTAGCCATTTGACCGCCGGCGGGATTGCCCGCCATCCGCCGAACCCGGAGGCGCCGGGATAGGTGTTGAGCGTGTAGCGTCTCATATATACTCTGTATATCGGCACCAAAAGCGGCCGTTCTTACCGCCTTTCTCAGGGTTGTCTCGTTCGGAAAACGGCCATCAGGGCCGGGCCGGCGCCTTTATCGCGGGCACCGGTCGGAAGAATCTTCCGGCTCCTCCGGAGCCGGTGTCCGCCGTGTCGGGCGGTTGGGAACGCCTCAGGTCGGAACCCCCAGTCGCGGGAAGACCAGCCGGGTTAAAACCAGCCAGAGCCCGGCGACCACGACAATTGTCAAGAGTGTTTGCCAGTCCATATTACCTTCCCAATCGGGAATACTCCTTCAAGAGGCATCTGTCCATGACTATCGGCCGGCCGGCCTTGGCGGCCAGAGCATAGGATTCCTCGGAGACAACCCCCTCCTGGAGCCAGATATATTTGACTCCCAGCGCCAGCGCCTCCGAAACGATCGGCGGGGTCGCCTCCCCCTTGCGGAAAATATCGACCAGGTCGATCGGCCGCCCGACACTGGGCAAGTCGGGATAGCAGGTCCTACCCAGGATCTCTTTCTGCCCCGGATTAATCGGGATGATATCGAACCCCTGCTGGAGAAGAAAGGAGGCCACGCGAAACGACGGCCGGTCGGGATCGGCTGAGAGGCCGACCACGGCAACGACCTTCGTGTCCCGAAGGATCGCCTCGATGGCAGCCGAATCGGGGTTTTTCCAACCGGGCAATGGACTATCGACCATATTCTTGCGATTACCCTATGGCCTTGTTCAGGCGGGCCACCAGTTGCGCCTTGGGCACCGCCCCGATGATCTGGTCGACCACCTTGCCGTTCTTGAAGACCAATAGCGATGGAATAGACATAATGGAGAAGGAGGCGGGCGTCTTGGGGTTGGAATCGACGTCCATCTTGGTCACTTTCAATTTCCCGGCAAACTCACCGGCGATCTCTTCCACGACCGGTGAAATCATTTTGCACGGTCCGCACCATTCCGCCCAAAAATCCACTAGTACGGGGATCGACGATTTCTTCACTTCCTGTTCGAACGTTTCATCGGTAACTGCCACTGCCAAACCCATCGGTTCCTCCTCCAGGTCAATGATCACATGTTTTTCTATAGAACACCGCCGTCTTCGAACGGTTCCCGGGTTCATTCCGTCGCGATCGACATCTTGGATAATAATGTCCCAAGAGAACCCTGCAAACATTTTTTTCCGTCTCCGGCCGCGCGGACGATCGGTTTCCCGCCCGTCAACCGAACGACCAACAAGACTCGATTCGGCGGTTGACAGCGGCCGGGCGAGTCACTACCTTCGGGGCGGTTATGAAACTGGTTGTCCAGAGAGTCCGCACGGGCCGGGTTACGGTCTTCGACCAGAGCGACGCCCCGCGGTCAACGGAAGAAATCGGGCAAGGGCTGGTTATTCTGGTCGGGTTCCGCTTGGGGGATCAGCTGGACGCGGTGGCGAAGATGGCCAGAAAGGTACTGGAACTGCGGATCTTCGAGGATGAGGCCGGCAAGATGAATCGGTCGGTGATCGATATCGGCGGCGCTGTGCTGGCGGTCTCGCAATTCACCCTGTACGGCGACACCCGCCGGGGTCGGCGACCGAGTTTTACCGAGGCCCTTCCCCCGGCGGAGGCGGAACCGATGTATCGGCGGTTCGTGCAGCTCTTGTCCGGGTCGGGTTTGAGGACCGCCTCGGGGGAATTTGGCGCCAAAATGGAAGTGGAAATTATCAATGACGGTCCGGTTACCATCATTCTCGACGATGACGCTGCCCAATCTTAGACGGCTGGCCGATCGGATCGGGCTGGTTCTGGTTTCCGCCTCTCCCCGGCGCCGCGATATCCTCACGGAGGCCGGGATTTCCTTCGAGGCGGTCATTCCCTCGGCCGATGAAACGGTTTATCCGGATATGCCGCCGGCCCGTCTGGCTGTCGAACTGGCCCGCCGCAAAGCCGACTCGGCGCCGAAAGACGGCGGCCGGGCATATCTGGGGGGCGACACCATTGTCGTGTACGACCGGCATATCCTCAATAAGCCGCAGGACGCCGATGACGCCATGCGCATGCTGACCTTCCTCTCCGGCAAGACGCATTCGGTGTTTACCGGTTTGGCTCTCTATGACAGCGCCCGCCAGCGCTGGCACAACGGGGTCGAAGAAAGCCGGGTGACTTTCAACCGGCTCGAGGAACGGATGCTGACCCGCTATATCGCCTCCGGCGAGCCGCTGGACAAGGCCGGGGCCTACGGCATCCAGGGGATGGGCCGTTTTTTGGTTGACAGTATCGAGGGAAACATTGATAATGTCATTGGTCTGCCCATGGGTGAATTAGAACGGATTGCCGAACAATTCTGGATTTATCATGCCTGATACATACAAGGAAATCGGGGCTCTGCTGGCCGCGGCCCGGCAGGAGAAACAGAAGACTCTGGAAGAAGCCGCCGACTACACCAAAATCGCGGCCAAGTACCTCGCGGCCGTGGAAGCCGGCGATCCGAGTCCATTGCCCTCGAAACCATATTTCTTGTTGTTTGCCCGCAGTTACGCTCAATTCCTCGGCGTGAACCTGGCCGATCTGGAGGCGATTGAGAGGAACGGCCGTGACGCGGAACCGGAACCCGAGCCGGTCCCCGAATCTCCCCAAACCGAACCGTCACATCGGGAACAACGTCTCCTGATTACCATCGTGGCCCTTTTCGTTCTGGCCGTGGTGGTGGTCCTGGTGATCCGCTGGCACTTTCGGGCCAGGACGGTCCCGGCGGAGGATCATGCCGCCCCGCTGGGAACGGTTGCGACCGCCTCACCCGACAGCGCGGTTGTCGATTCCCCTCTGGTTATCCCCTACGCGCCCTATCGGGCGCCGGGAAAACTGGCCCTGGGCCTCTGGGCCCGGCAACCGGTCGGCGTGGTAGTGCTTCGCGACGGCGACACGGTGCTCAATCGCCGCTTGAACGCGGGGGAACAACAGCGCTGGGAAGCCGAGTATCGTTTTGCGCTTTCGGTCGATGCTCCCGCCGCGCTCAGTCTGGCGATTAACGACCAGGCCGCCCTTCCCTTCACTGGCCGGGATTCGGCCATCATCGGCCTCGAAATCAACCAAGCCAACTACCGGCAGTTCCTGCCGCCGGACACCGCCCTGTTGGCTCGTCGCGCGGCCGATTCAATCGCCCGGGCCGCGGCCGATTCGGCCGATTCGACCCCGGAAGGGGCCCGCCATGGGTATTAGAGCGCTGTCGGCCAAGCTCGCCCTGAGGCGGGCGGCAGGCAAGGTGTCTTGCGCGCCCCTTTCCCTGCCTCTGCAACTCAAGGGAAAATCGCTTCTGGTCCTGCTGCCGAATACTCTGCACGATCTGGCCGTGGTCAAAAAGACGCTCCCCGGCATTATTCGGCTCTTCGGCGAAGAATCGGTTCATCTCCTGGCTCCCCCGGAAGGCGATATCCGCTCGATTTTCCCTTCCAAGGGGGTCCGTCTGATTACCCCGGAACTGGGCGCCGTGGGCTGGAACCGGCTGCCGTCACACGCCTTCCTCCACCGGATGCAGGGATACAGTTTCGATTATGTCTTCGACGCCAATATCGCCAAGAACGATTTCGCCGCCCGGATACTGCTGTTGTACCCCGCCGCCGTCCGTTTCGGCGCCGCCGGACGCCTCAGTCTGCCGTTTTTGAACCTCGAAATCAAGACCCGGTACGGCCGCGATCTCGGCCTGATGTACGAATGCATCCTGGAAGTGATCGAGCACCTCTCCCAGACCAGCACAACCCTGTCCTCGTGATCCAAGGAGACCATCGTGTACCTGAAAAAACTGGAATTGGTCGGTTTCAAGTCGTTTCCGGAAAAAACGCAGTTCGTGTTCAATACCGGGATCACCTGCATCGTCGGCCCCAACGGCTGCGGCAAGACCAATCTGCTGGACGCCCTTCGCTGGGTTCTGGGGGAACAGAAGACGTCGCTGCTGCGGGGCAACAAGATGGAAGAAGTCATCTTCGCCGGCACCCGCACGCTGAAACCGCTGGGGATGGCCGAGGTCTCCCTGCATATCGATAATCGCACCGGCGGCCTGCCGTCACAATACAGCGAGATTACCATCTCCCGCCGCCTGTTTCGGTCGGGGGAATCGGAATATCTGCTCAACAAGGTCCCCTGCCGCCTGAAAGATATCTCCGACCTGTTCGCCGACACCGGCCTGGGATCGCACGCCTACTCCATCATCCAGCAGGACATGATTGACGCCATCCTCTCCGACCGGGCCGAGGACCGGCGGTTTTTATTCGAGGAAGCGGCCGGCATCACCAAATACAAGCATCGGAAGAAAGCGGCCGAGCGGAAACTGGAAGCCACCGAGCAGGACCTGCTGCGGTTGAAGGATATTCTCTCGGAAGTGACCACCCAAGTGACCTCTCTCAAACGGCAGGTCAACAAGGCCGAGCGCTATAAACAGATTTCCGAAGAATTGAAAGGCTGGAACCTATACCTCGCCCGGGTCAAGTACGATCGCCTGCTGGAACGGAAAAAGGAACAGGCCCTGGCCGTTCGGGCGCACGAGGACCGCAAGCTGGCGGCCGAATCGCAACTGGATGCCCGGTTCGCCGATCTGGAGCAGCGCCGCACCACCTTGACCGATCTCGACCATACCGTAACCGATCAATCGAATACCATTTTATCCTTGTCGGAAGAGGCCTATCGCCTGTAAAGCGACATCATGGTCAAGCGGGAGAAACGGGAAAACCTCGCCCGTCTGATCACCTCCAATCGCGAAGAAATCGTCGCCCTGACGCGCCGCGCGGAAGTATTGGCCGAGGAGAAGCGGCGGACCGAAAACGATCAGGAAGGGCTTCGCGGTGAGATGGCCGCCGCCGCCGAGCGGCTGGAACAAGCCCTGGCCGCGCAGCGGAAGGCCGACGACGATTATCTGCAATATCGGGCCGTGGCCGACGACGAGAGCGAACGGCTGGTGGCTCTGGAAGGACGGATATCCTCCGGGCGGACCGATTCGGCCAACGTCGAAGAACAGGTGCGGGAACTGCAGGCCGAGATCGATCAACAGAACACCCACAAGAGCACGATTAATGAAGAGAAAGGGCGGCGCCAGCAGGAAATCGCTTCCCTTCAGGATCGTCTGGCTTCCCTGCGCAGCGGCATTGCCACCTCTGAGGGAGCGATTGAAGACCGGCAACGAAATTTGACCGGGGCCGAGACCGACCTCGACCGCCTGCGGGACCGGATGGCGGAGCTATCCTCGGCCTATGAGGCCACCCTGGCCCGACGGAACCTGCTGGCCGAGATGGTGGAGCATTACGAAGGATACGGCAGCGGCGTGGTGGCCATCTTCGAGGTGGCCGACCGCTGGCCGGCCGTCTCCGGCACGGTTGCCGATGTTATCCGTCCCCATGCCGGGATGCAGGCCGCCATCGAGGCGGCCCTGGGCGAGGCCGCCCAGTATATTCTTTGTCAAAACCACGACAGCGCCTGCGAGGCCGTGGCCTATCTGCGCGCAAACAAGGCCGGACGGGCCACGTTTCTGATCACCGACAAACTGCCCATGCCGACGGAACGGCCGGCGCTTCCGACCATCGACGGCGTCACCGGATGGGCCGACAGCCTGGTCGCCTGCGAAGAAAGGCACGGGCGGGTGGCTTGGGCGCTTCTGGGCCGGACCATCGTCTGCCAGACGATCGACGCCGCCCGCGCGGCGTTGGAAGTACTGCCCGATGGATACCGGGCGGTGACCACCGGCGGCGATGTGT
>JAAZOE010000403.1 GCA_012797915.1 Candidatus Zixiibacteriota bacterium
AATCATCGCCGGCTCCTCGAACCGATCGGCAACATTCCGCCTGCGGAACGGGAAGAAAAGTATTATCTTGGATTGGAAACCCCGGCCCTCGCGGCCGGATGACTCAACTAAACCACTCTCCGGAAAAACCGGGGCGGTTCAACCTTCAAAATCTAAGCCGCAGTAAGGGCTGACCACAATTAACATAAAATCGCCATTGTCAAAAAGGGTGTTCATAAGACGAGCCGTACCAGATGTATCGTAATTATTAGGTGTATCGACTATATTCAAACGCGAATTACCCCCGTCTTTCCTACAATACCTAACGTCCAAATCTAATCCGTTCTGATGCCATCTATGATCCCAAGGTCCGCCGAACTGCTGGGTAGATGCGTTTCCCTTGCTTATATCCCCCACATTGATAAGCGGGGGAGGTTCCCCGGCGGCGTACCAATCGCGCCCAGAACCTTCTATCATGTTAATCATTGCAAGGACACCCCAATCATCGGTATCAAGATTGTCCAACGATAAGTAGTGACAGTACCCCGGACATGTGTCAACCAAGTTCATGGCGCAGTCGATCCAACCGTCACTGGGCAAGCCTCGAGCGATGCTGGGATCGGTATCGACCAACGCTGTGTCGAAATTATGGAAATCATTCGCGTCATTCAACTCCACCGCGTTACTTATACCATCGCCATCGGTATCCCAGGCGGGATTGGTATTTTCCGGCGGTTCGTAAGTCCCTGGAGGAAGACACTGCGATTGGGAACCGATGAAAAGACAAAAGCAGACCATCAAAGGGGCTACTACCTCCAAGAGAAAATCTTTCAAGTTCATAAGCGTTTCCTCCCGTAGGTTTTGCTCGCCCCCTTATCGCCATCCTGTTGACTTTCAAGGAATTCCAAAAGGTTGCCGAGGGTTGCCAATCGCCATACCTTGGGTCGCGGTTTTTCTGGCGGGTCGAAGGTTCCATATTCTTCCCCGGCCGGGACATCCTTTGAATTGGCCTGAGCAACGAAAATAAATTGCTCGCGAGTCCTTAGGCCATGCCGCCCATCGACTTTTGCTGGCTTGGTTCCCCAAAGAACCAATTCGCAATCGACAAAAGCGCTATCACCCCGGATAGTTATTTGGGGGTCAAGGATATCAAAGTCCCAAAAGGCCGATCCCCGATACGGACTGTCGGCCCGCGGATATGAAGGCGCGGCCAAAGAAGACTGGCGTGCGGGAATCCGGTCAAAAAGCGTCTGAAATCGCGAACAGACCGTTTCACGGGTCTGCACAATCTTATTCTCCGTAACCACCTGCCCGGCAAGCGGAGCCATTATTTTGGCGGTGTCTTCCTGTTGGATTCCCTTGCGGATTTGGTCGATGGAGAGTTCTATCCACTTCCGATCGGTCATTGAAAGGAACTTCTGCGCCCCCGCATAACCGCATAAGAATAGAATCCCGGCCACAATGACAATGGCCGCAAATATCCGGCGCGACATTCACGTCCTCCTTGTCACGAAGCGGCGTAGATGAAAAAGCGCGATGTAAATTCGGCCCGCAATGAATTCACCCAACGCTAATACCGCATTTTCAGTATGTCAAGAGGAATTTATCAATTCATTGTCACTTTTTTGGGGGTGCGGCAATCCCACCATCCACACCGCACACCTGCAACAGATTTTCGAACAGGGAGACAGATAAAAGGTCGGGCCTTTGGAGACCCGACCGGTTATGAACTTGTCGATAGGTATGCGCTCACCCGCACTAAAACGAGCACGATGGGCGGCGTCAAGGGCCGAGCGATAACGGACCGCCTCAGCCGACCTGCTCGACCAGGTAGTTCTGGATGCCCATCTGCTTGATCTGGTCCAGTTGGGCCTCGATCCAGTCGATATGGTCTTCCTCGTCCTTGAGAATACCCTCGAGAATCTCGCGGGTCCCGTTGTCTCCCAGCTCCGCCGCCTGCCTGACCGCGTCGTTGTACATCTTGACCGCGCCGGCTTCGGCCTTGAGATCGTTGTTCAGCTGGGCCGGAACATCCTCGCCGATGTGGATATCGTTGAGCTTGCTGACGATCGGGCGTCCCTCCAAAAACAACAGCCGGGCGATCAGCTTCTCGGCATGCTTCATCTCATCGATGGCCCGCTTTTCGATTTTTTGGTGCAGCTGCGCATAGCCCCAGTTGTCGCACATCTCGGAGTGGACCATATATTCGTTGATGGCCGTCAGTTCATCGGCCAAAAGCGTGTTGAGCGTGGCGATGACTTTGTCGTTTCCTTTCATGGCGTAAAATCCTCCGATTGAATTTATAGAGTATACGGTAATTGTCGCCTTCTTCTTGGCCGGAATATACGGTTTCGGGAGGCCGGTGTCAAAGGGATTCGGCGCGTACCCGATCACCGGCGGGAGATCAGCCCGGCGTGATTGTTACAATTCGGACAGATGCGGGGAAGTCGATCCGGCGTCAGTTGCCGGCGGAGACCGGCTTGCGCCGTTCGGCCCCGAGGGCGCTCATCTGCTGGCGCAGGCGCTCCTCGATGTTCAAAATGTCGGTGTCGTCGTGGTAATGGGTGGTGTCGAAACTGGACAGCTTCTTCAGCTCCTCCAGCACCAGCGAGATGGTCTCCACCGACTTGATGATGATGCCCATGGAATCGCCGGCCACCTGTTGGGTATCGGCCACCGTCCCCTTGGAAATGGCCAGTTCCACCAGCTGGGCCCGGCCGAGAATAGTGGCCGAGGCATTGTTGATATAGTGCGACAGGGTGGCGGTGATGGTCTTCAGCGATTCCAGCGCCGCCTTCTTGACCTGGTCGCGGGCGATCTGCGCCTGCATCCGGCGGTTTTCCCGCAGGACCGATTCGACCAGCAAATATTGCTTGTAAATCAGGGTATTGGCGTCGATGAGCAGATCGGTCATCGAACCGATCTTGATTTCGAGGAACTCGGCTTCCTTGATCAGCAGGCTGATGACCCGCTCCTGAAGCGAGGCCATCTCGGTCGCCCCGATCCCGAGCGAATCGGCCAGTTTTTCGATCTGGGCGATTTCATCGGTGTTCAGCGGCGGCGTCTGATAGATGCGGAACTTGGAAATCCGGTTGGCCAGGCTGACGATCCGTCCCAGCCGATTCTGCGGCAGGGACTGGTCCTGGCCAAAGGGATCATGGTGGACCGCGACGGCTTCGCCGATATACTTGGGTACCCGCCATTGGTCGAGCAGGAACTTGGCCACCCGGGCATGGTCGGTCCCCCAATGCGCCTGTTCGAGGGTGGTCAGCGATTCGCCGGCCTCGACCTGTTTCCAAAGCCGTTTGAACCGATCCTCGAAATTGGCCTCCAGCACCAGGATGCCGATATCGTGCAGCAGGCCGCAGACGAAGGCTTCCTCGGCCGGACGATAGGAACAGGCGATGGCGATTTCGCGGCTGGCGATGGCCACTTCCAGCGAATGCCGCCAGAAACGAAGCCGGTTGACCGTCCCCTCGCCGGTGTCGAACAGACGATAAAGGCCGACCGACAACGACAGCGCCTTGACCGCCCGCAAACCCATCGTGACAACCGCCTGGCTGACCGTGCCGATTTCCCGGGCCGCGCCGTAATAGGCGGAATTGGAAATCCGCAGGATGCGCGCCGACAGGGCCGGATCCTTCATGATGACCTCGGCCACCTCGGCCGCCCCGCAGTCGTCATTGTTGGTAATCCGGACCACTTCGGCTAGAACCTGCGGCAGCGAGGTCAGCTCCTTGCTGTCCTTGAGGAGTTCAAAGATATCCTGTTCGGGCACTTCCGGCCGTTTCATACTCCAAGTATCGGCCGGAAGTTACAAAGATTTAGACGGCAGACGGCGGCATTTGTCGGCCAGACGGCGCCGGCGGTGAAGTAGCTCTCGGCGGGGTCCCGGACGGGTTTCCAGCCCCAAAAGGACTTCCACCGTTTCCAGGGCGCTTTCCGGATCCCTTTCCCGATGTTCCTGATGCTTGGCCAGCTCCAGTAAATGCCGAAACACATGCGGGCCGGATTCGTTTCCGGCCACCGCCTTCCACACCCGTCCGGCTTCCTCGAATCGTCCCAGTGATTTCAGCGCCAGCGAGTACTCCAGCTTGGCCAACGGCGATCCGGCCTCGAAATGCCCCGGCGTCACCTGGGCCAGATAGGCGGTCATCGCCTCATACCGGCGGTGGCGATAAAAATGATGGATGACGCCCTCAAGAAGCGGCGTGGAGGTGACCGTCTCGGGGCGGGATAAAATCTCCGGGATATGCCGGGTCACCAGCGCCAGAGAAACGATATCGAGACGATTGTGCCGAATGACTTCGGGAATCATCCCCGGCTGACGGTCATACAGATAGTCGAAATATTTCGAGGGGATCAAGTATCCGGGGATGTCCTCGCCCCGGTCGAAGGCCAATACGGTCTTCTCCAGGGTCGTCAGCGAGCAATCGTCACCCAGCCGCCGAAACAGCGACCGGGCCGGATGAAGGGCGTCGAGATGATCGGCCGGAGTCGGAATCGTCATACGATTGATGGTCCAGCGTTGCGAGAGCATCGGCCAGTCGAACGACTTGCCGTTGTATGAGACGATGACGGTATCGGCGGTGATATGCCCGGCCGCCAGCCGCAACAGCAGCGGTTCGTCGGGATAATCCGGCAGGAAATACTGCACCACGCGAAACCGGTCGCCGTCGAAAAACCCGAATCCGCAGAGGAAGACGACCATGCCGGTCCCGCCGGACAGACCGGTGGTTTCGGTATCGAGGAAAAGAAACCTGTCGGGATTATACGGGCCCTCATCCCCGCCGGCGATGAAATGCCACCGGCGATACAGGTCGGGACAACGATGGTCATGAATATCCTTGATGGTCGAATAGGGAAACAGGTCGAATTCATCGACCACTTTCATCACCGTGCAACCGTCGGCAGAGATGATTTCCCCGCCGACAAGCTCGGCCAGCGGACGGAGATTGTCCCCGGCCGGGGCCTCATCACCCGGCAACGACAAAAACCGGTCAAGGGTGTGCAGGCGTCGCGGCTTCATGGTCGCTCAAATCGTCGATAGTCTGCTTCAGAAGCTGACCCTGACCGTCGCGGGGCATCCCGGCCAGCCGTGCCGCCGTCGCCTTCGGGTCGGTTCGGGCGGCGGCCCGCAGGGCCAGACTGCGCACGATCGGGTCGGGATCATCGACAAACGGCGTCAGTTTCTCCAGAGGATACCGGCAGGTATCATCGGCCGGAATCGATATCAGATACCGCCGATGAAGCGGCGAACGGCTTTGGGCCAAAGCCGCGAACAGGACCGCGCCTTTCTGGCCGCAGGAGAACCCGGCCAAACTCTCTTTGGCGGACAACCGGACACCGTAGTACGGGTCGTCGAGGACGGCGATGAGAGCATCAATCAACGAAGTGTCCCGCAGATGCCCGGCCGCCACGGCGGCAATGGTCCGCACCAACTCATTGGTGTCGGCCAAGGCCGTGCGCACGGCGGGAACGGCCCGGACGTCCCTGATAAGGCCCAGGGCGCGGATCGATTCATACCGGACCCAGTAATACGGTTTTTGAGTCACCCTCAGGAGATTGACCACCGACGACGTATCCGGCAGATTGCCCAAAACCAGGGCGACCCGCGAGAGTTGGAGGGAATCGGTAGTCAGCAGGGCTTGATTGAGAAGCGGAACCGCCGGCCGGCCGATTTTGCGGAAGATGCTTTCCAGGGCGGCTCGTTCATGAGCGATGGGTGTGCCCAAACGGTCGATTAAATGCGGTACGGCGGTGGTGGACATAGCGGCGATACTGTCCTGAGCCGGGCCAACCAGGTCCCGATACCGAAATTCCAGCGAGGAGGCGATAGCGAACAAAGAATCGATTCTGCCCTTCAGCGAATCCTCGGCGGCAACTATGCCCGAGGTGAGGATCAACAGCAAAAACAGAGCGGTCCAACGGCAACCGGGTGTTCTCATTTCGCCTCCCCCGTCTTGGCCGGAGATATGTCCCGATCCAGGCCGCCGCCCCATTTGGAGGCCGTTCGCCAAAACCGGTTGTCGGAACCGTTGCCGTCGAAGCGGTCGAGGCCGCCCAAGTCAAGCATCACGCCGATGGAGCCGTAATCCCGGCGGGGATTGCCGTATCCCTGGGTATTCCCCTTTCTGAAAACGTAATATCCATCATCACCGCCGATATCGGTGATGAGGCCGATGCCGTTGGCCGACCCGGCCCCCTGCGATAAATCATAGGACGAGTAGATGTCGTTTCCCCGCCGGTCCACAAGCCAACCGCAGGAATAATCATGGCCGCATCCCTGGCTGACGCCATGAGAGCGATAAACATCGTCGCCGGCTTCATCCGAGAGAATGCCCAGCGCCATATGCGCTCCCGCTCCCTGAGCATATTGATAGGAAACGTACTGGTCGTTGCCCGACCGGTCGCACAGCATCCCCAGCGACCACCAATAGCCCGAACCCTGGCCGAAGATATCGGATACATACAGGTCGTTGCCGGCATAATCGGTGATAAATCCGACCCCCCCGGAAAAGGCCGGACGGACGCCATAGGCGAAACCCTGCGAGAGAGTAAAATATCGGTCGGCGTATC
>JAAZOE010000037.1 GCA_012797915.1 Candidatus Zixiibacteriota bacterium
CGTCATCCCCGTCGCAGGTCAGCCGGAGCGGTTTGGCGTCGGTCAGGTCCACGTCGAGGGCTTTAGCCAGCCGGTCGCCGACTTGAAACCAGCGCAACCGATTGCGGTCGACAATGCTCAATCGGCCGGTGGCGCCGTCGACCGTATAGTCGATCTCCGGTGAAAATTTCCGGTGGCCGTATCGGGCCCGATATAGATTTTCCGTCGATCCGCCCAGTTGCAGGTCGTGTCCCCGCATGTCGATGCGGGCGACCAGGGCATCGACCCCGCCGCCGGAATCGGTATACGCCAGAAGGCTGCGGTTGTTCGCCGAGCCGATCCCGCCGATCGCCACCCAGATGATAACCGCCGCCAGCGCCAACGGGGACAGGTAGGCGACCACCTCGGCCTTGGTCCGGGTGAAAATTTTCTCGATGCCGATGGCAATCAGAAGCAGCGGCCAGAGGTGAATGATATCCGCCCAAACCCACCAGTCCAGGCGATCCAGGTTATTCAGTAACAACAGGACGCCGGCGAGGATGAGCAGCACGCCCCATCTAAATCTGGCTGGGTTCATTGAGCCCCTCCCGGCGATGGTTGTTCTGGTGATAGAAACGGACGATTAACAGCACGCCCGCGGCGACCAGCAGCAGCGGCCAGAACCGTTCGATATGCCACCACCAGAAATGCATATCCAGCAAAAAGAACAATCCGACCAGGATCAAAATCGCGCCGGCGATATACCTTCCCGATGAATTGGAATCGTTTGTGGAATGAGGCAGCGGGGGCGGAGTCGGTGTCGGGGGTGAGGTCAATGTGGGACTTGAGGGTACATCCGAAGCGGGTTCCGTTTCAACCCGGCGTTTGGGCATCACCAGCCAGGCGATGATATATCCGAGTAGACCGATGCCACTGAAGAAAACAAGCACCACAAAAATAACCCGGAGGATGACCGGGTCAATGCCGAGGTACTCTCCCAAACCGCCGCAAACCCCCGCAATCACCTTGTTGGTTTGCGACAGATACAAATGCCGGACGTCACTCATATCGACCTCCTTCTTCGGTCGCCAACTCGTCTCAGTTTATAAGACGAAATTACCGCCTCAAAGTTGCCTTTTTCAAAGGGAAGAAGCGCCGATCAATGGCGCCAGGGAACGAACCGAACGGCGTACAGCGTTTCCATATGTATCGCTTCGGATTCGTCGCGGGTCACCAACTGCAGGTGTTGCGTAAACGACCCGACCGGCAAAACCATCCGGCCTCCGGGAAGCAGACGGTCGATCAATTCCGCCGGCACCGTTTCCGGAGCAGCCGTGGCGATGATCGCCGCGAAACGTTCCTCGGCGGAGGGGACCGAGAGTCCATCGCCGACATGGAAGGCGATGTTGGTGTAGCCAAGACCGCGCAAGACCTCCTGGGCGCCTCGCGACAACTCCGGGATGATCTCCACCGTCACGACTCGCCCGAACAGCTCCGCCAGCACGGCCGTCTGATATCCCGATCCGGTGCCGATTTCGAGCACCCGCTTCCGTTTATCGGGAAGCAGGAATTCGGTCATGGAGGCAACGATATACGGCTGGGAGATGGTTTGGCCGTTGCCGATCGGCAGGGGATAATCCTCGTACGCCTCATGACGGTACTCGGGAGAGACGAACAGATGCCGCGGCACCCGCCCCATGACTTCCAGCACCGCCGGATCGCGCACATCCCGTCCGGCCAGTTGCTGTTTGACCATCCGCTCGCGCCGTCGACGGTATTCGTCCTCGAGCCCTTCGCCGCTTTTCTCGAACAGACTCATCTCCCCCGCCGTGTCGGATGATGGCTAATGGATGGTTATGCCCTGAAGCTCGGTCCGATAGGTGTTGGCCGTCGTAGCCTGCGTTGAATCACCGGAGAACGAATCGAGGAAACGAAGCAGCGCCTCCCGCGCCGCCACCGCCCGGTCGCGATAGGCTGTCTCGCCGGTGAAACGGTAGAGATCATTGGCCGCCCGAAGGGTCAGGTATAGTTTGGCCGACTGGTTTTCGAGACCGGTCGACTCCGGCATCCGGTCGGCCTGTCCGAGGACATATCGAGCCGCCGCCGTGGAATCGATCCCCTTGGGTTTTCCATCAAAGCCGCCGGCTGCGCCGCCGATTGGTTTGTATGCGGTCAGGGCCGCGAGGTACCGTGACTGCAAAGTCCCGCTCTGCGCTTTCGTCCGTATCGGCGCTCCGGCAACGAGATTATTGTATCCGAGTTTGCCCAGATCTGTGATGGCCTTCTGTTTCAGTTGGACTGCCTTCTGCTCAATTACGGTGACGGCATCGGCCGCGGCATCGGTCGCCTGGTTTGCGTTCGCCTCCGCATCCATCGCGGCCGTCGATTGCGCATCTTTCTTCCGAGAGACCGGTTCCGCCTGATCATCGACCGTCACCGGTCGAATACTCTCCTGCGCCGGCCGGGTATCCACCACGACCCTTCCCGATTCCACCGTTTCGGAAGACAGTTCTTTCTTTACGGGCACCGGCGGCGGCACGTTGATGTCGATGCCTTTCCTTTGCCCCGCGACGGGACCCCGGGCGGCATCGTCGGCAATATGGATATCATCCGTCGGCCGTACCGTCTCCTGCGTTGTCTCTTCCCGAACTGTCGACGGCGGCGGTGGCGTCGTCTGGACTACTGTCGGGGAAGTTTCTTTCAGATCATCCTTCTGTGTCGCCCGTACCGGTGCGGGCGGAACGACCTTCGATTCATTCGCCGCCGGTTTCCCTGCCGGGCGGGACGACGTTTCAGGCGGCGGTTTCGTTTCAACTTCCGCCGGCGGTTGCGCGCTCTGCATCGGCGGCCGGGCCATTTCGACTGCCTTGTCTTGGCCGAACGGGAGCCATTGGTCCAGACTGCCGCTTTTGTAAAACGCCCGGCCGATCATAAATATCAGCACCAGCGAGGCCGCCACGGCGACATACCGATACCAAACCGGGATCACTCTCCCCGTCTTCGGTTTGGCTTCGATATTCAGCGTCGGCAATCGGTCGATATCGGCCTGGATTCGCTGTTCCAGTTTTTCCAGAATCGAGTCGTCGATAGCATCCATAGTCGAGGAGGCCATCTCGTCCAGTCTACGCATTTTATCCAGAAGCGCCGCGCAGGCCGGGCAGCTTTCAAGATGCGCGCTCACCCGGGCTTTCTCTTCGGAGGACAACCGGCCGTCGAGATAGGCTGACAACAATTCTTCTATTTCAAGGCAGCTCTCAGCCATGACTACTCCAACAACTCCTGCAGCTTCTCGACCAGCAGTCGCCGGGCCCGGTACAGGCGCGAATCGACCGTCCCCAGCGAAATCCCCAGCCGCGCGGCGATATCCTCGTAACTCATCTCGTCGAAATTCCGCAGCACGAACACCGTTCGATACGCCTCCGGCAATTCCTGCACCGCGGCCATGAACCGCCGGTCGGTCTCATCGAGCTGGAGTTTCCCCAGCGGATCGGGGTCGGGCGCGGCCCGGTCGTGAACGTCGTCATCCAGCCGGACCTCGCGGCGGGATTTCTTGATATGGTTGAGGGCCAGGTTCCCGGCGATGGTCGACAGCCAGGGATAAAACGGCTGGCGTTCATCGAACCGCTCCAGCGCCTGATACGCCCGTACGAAACTTTCCTGAACGATATCCATGGCGGCATCCAGATCTCCGACCATCCCGAGAACCATTCGCAGAGTCCGTTTCTGATGCAGTTTGACCAGTCGCCCGAAAGCGGCCTTATCGCCGCGCCGCGCCTGGGCGACCCACGTCGCCTCGTCGGCGACGCCGTCCTTTGGCCTTACCTCTGTCTGCCGTTTTTCTTCCAAAATATTACGCGGAAATATCTCGAATCAGGTTTTCGACCAGAACCGCCGCCTTCATCTTGCTCCGTCGGATTTCCCGTCCGGTCTGCGCCAGCCGTGAAACCACCCGCTCCAGCCGCCCGGCTCCCAACTGTCGGGCCTGTTGCTCCAGCTTGCGGACATAGAACGGGGCCCCATTTATCCTTTTGCCAGCGTTAGCTTTAAGAAGATTCATGAAATGATTGCTTAATGGCCAGAGGAACGAATCCGGCCGCTCCCCCTGATTCGTCAGGTCGTTGAATATCCGTACCGCCTTTTCCCGGTCGCGGGCGACAACAGCATCGGTCAACTCGAACATGGTAAACTGCTCATAGGAACTGGCCAGGGCCTTAACTTCGGCCACCCCGATATGGGCGCCTCCCTCGGCCGAAAGCGACAGCTTTTCGATCTCCCCGACCAACCCGCCGAAATCGCCGTCGGTCAACTCGGCCAGAAGCTGCACCGCCTCGGGGTCGCAGGTCATTCGGGCCGCCTCCAGCGTTTTTGTGATTTTCAAAGCCGCCGATTCTTTCCCCAGCCGCCCGAACTCCACCGGTTCGGCAATCCGGCTGACATCCCGGAAGAAGGCCGATGTTTTCTTGGGCGTATGCTCGGCGGGGCTGTTCAGAATCACCACCGTCTCCGGCGGCGGCGAAGCCAGCAGAGCGAACAACTTCTGCTGCTGGGTTGGTTTCAATCGCTGGACCTCATCGACGAAAATCAATCGCCGCTCCCCCAGCATGGGCAATGCCGCCAGTTCGGCGCAGATGGCCTGGAAGTCGGTCTTGTCGACTGTCATCCGGGTAAAATTAAGAATCCGCTGAGCCTCGGGCAGATAATGCCCGACGATGTACTTGACCGCCTCCGCCTTGCGATAATCCTCCTCGCCATGGAAGAAATAGACCGGACGGAAACGTCCCGTATTGATCTCCGTGATCAATTGCAGGGCTGAGATTCCGACTGCCGCCATGTCAAGAAGGTAGGCGGTCGGGCGGCGGCTTGTCAATCTATTTCGGGACGCTGGGCGGGGTTGTCGGGACGGGCGACGAAATTGATCGAGTAGTGAAGCTTGGCCCGGTATTCGAGGGCCTTGTGCAGAAACGGCGCCAGTTCCGCCCGTTCGATGGTACAGGTGTGAATCTGGCGGACCAAGTCGGGATTATGGGTATACAGTTCCAGCGCTCGGTTGGCGAACAACTGCGGGTTAATCTCGACGAATTCCAGCAGCGTCAGCAGGGCGGCATAATCGAGGGCGTAATCCTCGATGGTGAACGGCGCTTTGAACTTCACGCCGATATCGGGGATCGAGAACGTGACGATATTATTGGGACGATATTCATGCTCGGAAGCGGCCAACGATGCAAAGTATAAATCCATATGTATTCTCCTGCCATCCCTTCGCGCAACCCTTGTGCCGGGCAGGTCGCCCACGGACGGGAAATCGTACTACTCTGGACGCCAATAGATTAGAAGGGCCGGTTAAAGTCTGCTTTGGGTGCCAGTGATCGTCTTTGCAGCGCCTTGCAGGCTAGGGTGTTTCAATCCTGCAGGCGGTTGAATTCGGACAAGGCGAATCGGTCGGTCATTCCGGCGATATAGTCGACCGCCAGGCGAAGCGGATCGGCGTCGGGGTACCGGCGGCGGAAGTCGGATGATATTTCTTCCGGGTCGGTCTGGTACCGGTGGAACAGGAAGGTCATGATTTCGCGCGAGCGGGTTTTCATCCCCTCGAGGTTTGGATGACGGTAGATATGCTGGTTGAGGAATTCCCGTAGTTCATGATTGAACCCGGCCTGTTTCGGAGAGAAGGTCACCAGGAGATTCTGGGATCGGCGGACATCAGCGGTCGTCCTGACATTGTTTTCTTTGAGACAACGGCCTATTTCGGCGACGAGATCGACCACCATCCGGTTGACGATTCCCCGGACCAGCGCGTGCCGGATCATCGCCGGAGATTTCTCGGTCAGATGCGCTTCCATCTCTTCCATGATCTCGCAGAGGAATCCGGTCGCGCAGAGCATATCCAGCGACAACAACTCCGAGGCCAGACCGTCATCGACATCGTGCCCGCTGTAGGCGATCTCATCGGCCAGGTTGACGATCTGCCCCTCTAGAAGCGGCCTCTCGGAGGGATTGAATTCCTCCGGGACGACGATGGCGCCGCTGGTCTCATGCTTGATAATCGCCTCGCGCAGTTCATAGGTTAGGTTCAGGCCGAAATGGCCGGGGTACCGTTTTTCAAGATAATCGACCACCCGAAGCGACTGCTGGTTGTGGTTGAATCCGCCGGAGGAGGCCGTCAGGTCATCCAGCACCTCTTCCCCGGCATGGCCGAACGGCGTATGTCCCAGATCGTGCGCCAAGGCCACCGCTTCGGCCAGGTCTTCGTTGAGGCCGAGACTGCGGGCGATGGTCCGACTGATCTGGGCAACCTCGATGGTATGGGTCAGGCGGGTGCGATAATGGTCGCCCTCGTCGCCGAGGTTGGAGAACACCTGGGTCTTGTGCTGAAGCCGTCGGAAGGCGGTGGAATGGATGATCCGATCCCGGTCGCGCTGGTATTCGGTTCGATGCGGGTCGGCCGCGATGGGTAATGTGCGTCCCCGGCTGTCGTGCGACATGGCCGCATACGGGGCGGGGTAGCGCCGTCGTTCGATGGCATCGAGATTATGCATACAGAGGGCAATTAGGTGATAATTGTGTTTGGAGTCAAGGCAAACATCGCAAACAGTCAAAGCGATAGGTCGCCGGGCCGGACTGCGGGTACCCCATCCCTTTAGCGTGGGGTCTGTTTCCTTAGAATATCTATCCCCACCCTGAAGGGTGGGGTACCCCGTTTTTACATTACACATCTACGATATTTCCTTCCCGATTCACGTTGTATAAGATTGATTTTGTACGGCGTTCCCCCGCAACCATTGAGCTCTAACAAACCCTTATTTTATTCATTCTTTCCTATATGTATTAGTACCGATTAGCCTATCTTATTGGTTCCTTCATCTTTTTATCCTTTGTTCCTAATAGTGCGAACCACGAGTCGATATTGCCAGTCAAAATCATTTCAGGTGCAATAAGTAGACGTGGTACGGGTTTGTTGGACAGTATGGCGGTCTAGTTAAGGTGGATTTGGTTTGATTCATCATGCCGCCATGCTTTCCCAATA
>JAAZOE010000404.1 GCA_012797915.1 Candidatus Zixiibacteriota bacterium
CGGAAGTATTCAATGTCCTGCTGCAGGTGCTCGATGACGGCCGGCTGACCGACGCCAAGGGGCGGACGGTCGATTTCAAGAACACGGTCATCATCATGACCTCCAACATCGGGTCGGCCGAGATCGCCGAGTATGCCTCGGATTCCGAAAAACAGCGTCAGGCGATAGAAACGATTCTGCGCCAGACCTTCCGGCCGGAGTTTTTGAACCGGGTCGACGATATCATCATCTTCCAACACCTGTCCCGAGAGGAGATCGCCTCCATCGTCCAACTGCAGATGGCCCGCGTGGCCGAGCGTCTGGCCGGGAAAGGGATCACCATCATCACCTCGGAGGCGGCGGCCGGCCATCTGGCCCAGGCGGGGTTCGACAAGGTATTTGGGGCGCGGCCGCTGAAGCGGCTGATTCAGAATGAAATTCTGGACGAGTTGTCGCTGCAAATTATCGAAGGGAAGATCGTCGAAGGGGAGACGGTGACGATCGATTTTTCCGGCGGACGGATCGTATTCAAGAAGGGGAAATGACCCAGGTCGAGTCGCATCGGTGTGGCCGATAGGACCAGGAATCCGATTTGCAATAATCCCACAGCCCGCCGCGGCGGGTGGGGCACCCATACTTCGTGCAGGGATGGACGCCATGGATGGGCGGTTGAAAACGTTTCTGAAGTCGCGGTTTCCAGCGCTGGTGCCGCTGTTGCGGCGGTTGAAATTTATCGGGACATCGCCGCAGGAACGGTTTGCGAAGATATATCGGCGCAACACCTGGGGAGACGAGGATTCTTCATCGGGGTCCGGCTCCAATCTGGCGCAGACCGAGGCGGTCCGCGCCGTCCTGTCGTCGCTTGTCCGGGAACTGAACTGCCGCACGATTCTCGATATTCCCTGCGGGGATTTTTTCTGGATGAAACTGGTCGACCTGGACATCGACTATATCGGCGGGGATATCATCGACGAGATGATACGGGATAATCAGCATCAATACGGCAATTCCCGGCGAAGGTTTCTGCGTCTGGATTTATTGCAGGACGAACTTCCCAAGGTCGACCTGATTTTCTGCCGTGACTGTTTGGTGCACTTTTCATACGAGCATATCTTTCCGGCGCTGGCAAATATCAAGCGGTCCCAAAACGCGTATTTACTGACCACGACGTTTGTCCATCGGGACCGCAACGAGGATATCCCGACCGGGGGATGGCGGCCGATCAACCTGCAGGTTGCGCCGTTCAATTTCCCCGCGGCGCTTCGATTGATTGATGAGCGATGTCCGGAGGCGGAGTATCGGGATAAGCATTTGGGGTTATGGAGGACGGCGGATATCCCCGTCTTATGAGGTGTCATACATGATAGCGATTGCGCTTTACCTTATCCTCGGTCTGGCGGCCGGGGTGCTCAGCGGCTTGATCGGCATCGGCGGCGGGGTGCTGATCGTCCCGGCGCTGGTGTTTCTGTTCAAGATGAGTCAGCATCAGGCGCAGGGGACCACGTTGGCGATGCTGGTGCCGCCGATCGGGATTCTGGCCGCTTGGACCTATTACAACCATGGGTATGTCGATATCAAGGTGGCCGGTTTTTTGGCGGTCGGCTTTTTTATCGGCGGGCTGATCGGCGCGAAATTCGCCACGGCGTTATCCAGTCAGGTGTTGGAGAAGGTGTTCGGGGTGGCGTTGCTTTTGATTGCGCTGAAAATGATCTGGGGGAAATGAGCGACGGGGAAAGGCCTCAGGCCGATCAAAGAATACCCACCCGATGGGTGGGGTACCCGATGTTACCTTTGTCATGAGTCTATTCCGTCACCCATATAGTTAGACATACATTATGTTATCTGAACCCACCGTGAAGGGTGGGGTACCCAGTCCACCAAAACGCGCGAAGATCATATCCAACCTATCATGATTTCCCGGGAAGAAATCCACCTCTCGGCTGTAACTCAATCAGAAGACAGAAGAACCGATGCACGAGGCCGCAGCAGGCGGCGTCACTAGTATAGGAGGTGGACCATGAAAACCAAGAGAGTCAAAATCAGGAGAGACGAAAGCGGGAGCGGCGGATTCATCCGCAACCACCTGCCGCATATCGTCTTAACCGCCGTCCTCATTATCGTGCCCTGGTTCATCGCCGCCGCCAATAATGGTATCATTCAGGGCGTCGTGACCGATGCCAAAACCCATCAGCCGCTGTATGGAGCGTCGGTGCAGATCGAGGGCACCACGATGGGGGCCAAGACCGATCCTTCTGGCCGATTCACCATCATCAACATCCCGCCGGGCACCTATAATCTGTCCGTGACTCTTCTATCGTATGAATCGGTCAAGGTGTTGGATATCGACGTGGTGCCGGATTCGACCGTGGATGTCAAAGTCACCCTCAACCCGGTGAGTATTGAAACCGGGAAAGTGACTATCGTGGATGGTCAGAAGAAGGGTATTGACATCAATCATACCGGCACGATGACCATCAAGGTTCAGAGGGAAGTGCAAAGTAGCCCGGTCGCCAAGGTCAAGGACTTGCTGTCGGCCGAGACGGGGATATCTTCCGCCCCCGGTTCAGCGGACAAATGCATTGTCGCCGTGCCGCGTGAGCAGAAGCGTCAAGCATCTTACTGCCCGCCGCCCCCATGTCTGCCTTACCCTCCTCCGGCACATGGCGGATCGGCAATTGTCAACGGTCAGGCGTACGATGCCATGTTCTTCCAGAACTACGGCGTCAATCCCTTCGTCGACACCGAGGATGACCACCTGTCGACCTTCGCCGCCGATGTCGATGATGCCTCGTACATCCTCACCCGGTCGTATCTGGAACGGGGCGACCTTCCGCCGACCGACGCCATCCGGGTGGAAGAATTCGTCAACCATTTCGACTATTACTACGGCTCGCCGAAGCAGGGGCCGTTCGCGGTCTATATCGAAGGCGCTCCCTCGGCCTCCGGACGCAACAGCGAACTGCTGCGGATCGGGATCAAGGGGATGGACGTTCGCCGGTGCGAGCGCCGGCCGGTCGACCTGGTCTTCGTGATCGACTGCTCCGGATCGATGAACCGCGAGGACCGGCTGGAGCTGGTCAAGCGGTCGCTGGGATACCTGGTCGATCAACTGACCCGCAATGACCGGGTCGGAATCGGCATGTA
>JAAZOE010000405.1 GCA_012797915.1 Candidatus Zixiibacteriota bacterium
ACCCGACCGACGCGCACTTTTCTCCGGTTTCTTTCAGTCATTTCCGCCGCGACTCCTCGTACGTTCACTCGTTATTTGTCCTTTTTGCCGCTGATCTGATCGATCAGGCGGACCTGATCGACGATCTTGCGAATGCCCTTGCGGTCTTCGCTCAGCATGGTTTCGATTCGGGCGATATCCCGGCGCAGGGTCCGCAGTTTCAGGGGATTGTCCAGCCCCTTGATGCCCTTGCGCAGCTTCAGGGTGAACAGCTCCTGGCGCATCTCCTCGCGCTTCTGGAGCAGTTCGTCCTGGGTCAGGTCTCGGAGACTTTCCATCCGCATGATCAAATACCTTCCAGTTCTTTCCGCGACACAAATTTGGTCTTGACCGGGAGCTTGTTGGCCGCCAGCCGCAGGGCTTCGCGCGCCAGCTGTTCGCTCACCCCTTCGATCTCGAACAACACCCGGCCCGGTTTGATCACGGCCACCCAGCCTTCGGGCGCCCCTTTGCCCTTGCCCATGCGGGTTTCGGCCGGTTTCTTGGTGACCGGCTTGTCCGGAAAGATTCGAATCCAGATTTTGCCGCCGCGCTTGATGTGGCGGGTCAGGGCCACACGGGCGGCTTCGATCTGACGGTTGCTCAGCCAGCTCGGCTCCACCGCCTTCAGGCCGTACTGCCCGAAATCGACGTTGGAACCGCGGTAGGCCACGCCGGTCCGGCGTCCCCGCCGGGCTTTTCTATACTTTGTCCGCTTCGGCATTAACATGGCATCATCTCCGCTTTGCGCTAGGCCTTGTCCGAACCGGCATCGCCGCCGGCGTCATACCCCTGGTCCGTATCCGTTCCCGCCTCGCCGGTGGCATCCCGCCGCACCCGGCCGGCCGGTTTCCGTTTCCGCCGCCGTTCGCCGCGTCGTCCGCCGCGGGCCGCCTCCGGCGGTCCGGCGTACGGCCGCTCTTCGCGCGCCGCCTCCGGCGTGAAATCCCCGCGGTCCAGAATGGTCCCGCGACAAATCCAGACTTTCACGCCGATGGTGCCGTAGGTCGTATGGGCGGTGGCCGTGGAATAGTCGATATCGGCCCGCAGGGTGTGCAGCGGCACCCGGCCTTCGTGGTACTTCTCGGCCCGGGCGATTTCGGCCCCGTTCAGGCGGCCCTTACAAACCAGCTTGATACCGTCGGCGCCCATCTTCATCGTCGCCGCCAGCGACCGCTTCATCGCCCGCCGGAACGACACGCGTCCTTCCAGCTGCTTGGCGATCGCATCGGCCACCAGCCGGGCGCTGAGTTCCGGCTTCTTGACTTCTATGATGTTCAGCGTAATGTCCTGTTTGGTCAACAACTGCAGCTCCTCGCGAAGCTTGTCGACTTCGGCACCCCGTCGGCCGATGACGATGCCGGGACGTGAGGTATGGATATCCACGGTCACCTTCTTGGGCGCACGAATGATCTCCACCTTGGCCAGTCCGGCGTTGTCCAGACGGGCGTTGATGTACTTCTTGATCATGATGTCCTCGTGGACCAAATTGGCGACCCCTTTGGTCGCAAACCACTTGGAGTTCCAAGACCGGTTGATGCCCAGCCTGAACCCTACCGGATTAGTTTTCTGACCCAAAACACTCCTCCGCACACCTCATGGGGTTATTCTTTCGTTTCCTTCGCGGCCGCGGCCTTCCTGGTCCCGGCGGCCTTCTTCCCGGCCGGCTTTTTCCCGGTCGGTTTCTTTTTGGCCGGTTTCTTCTTGGCCGCGCGGGCGGTCTTTCCCGCGGCGGCCTTCGCGCCGCGCCGCTTGACGATTTTCTTCACGATCCCGGCCGCCCCTTCCGCCTTCTCCGGCTTCTCACCGGCGGCCGCCTTCTTGCGCGGCGCCGCCTGCTCGTGCGGCGTTCCCTCGACCACCACGGTCACGTGCGCGAACGGTTTCTTGTACCGATAGACCCGGCCCATGGCCCGGAAGCGGACCCGCTTGGCCCGGGGCCCGTCGTCCACGCAGATCTTGGCGATGGACAGATCCTTGGCTTTCAGCCGCGAGGTCCCTTCGATGGCCAAGGCGTTGGCCGTGGCCGACTGGATGGTCTTGGCCAGGGGTCCGGCCGCCGCCTTCTGCGTGTACTTCAGGATGGTCAGGGCCTCATCGACCGACTTGCCCCTGATCAGGCTGACGACACGGCGCAGTTTGCGCGGCGACATCATCACGTATCGTAATCTAGCCGTTGCCTGCATCTGCCTACCCCGCCTATCCTTTCTTCACCGTCGTCGACCGCTCGGCCAGCTTGCCGCCGTGCCCGCGGAACGTCCGGGTCGGGGCGAATTCGCCCAGTTTGTGGCCGACCATGTTCTCCGTGATATAGATGGGAACGAACTTGTTCCCGGTATGAACGGCCAGCGTTTGACCGACAAACTCGGGCGAGATGGTCGATCGGCGCGACCACGTCTTGATCACTCTTTTTTCACCCGACTCATTGGAGGCATTGATTTTCTGCATCAATGACGGGTCGATATAGGGGCCTTTTTTCAGTGACCGGGCCATCTTTCCTCCATCTCGTTTCTTACCGCCGGCGCTTGACGATCATGGCGCCGGAAACCTTGTTGCGTCGCGTCTTGAGTCCCTTGCTCTTCTGTCCCCAGGGACTGCAGGGGTGCCGTCCTCCGGAACTGCGTCCTTCGCCGCCGCCCATGGGATGGTCGACCGGGTTCATGGCCACGCCCCGCACCCGCGGCCGCCGGCCGCGCCAGCGGCTGCCGCCGGCCTTGCCGATCACGACGTTTTCATGTTCGATGTTGCCCACCTGGCCGATCGTGGCCAGACATTCCACCGGCACCAGCCGCACCTCGTTGGAGGGCATCTTCAGGTGGGCGTATTTTCCCTCGCGGGCCATCAGCTGCACCATCACCCCCGCGCTGCGGGCGATCTGGCCGCCCTTGCCCGGACGCATCTCCACGTTGTGGATGAAGGTCCCCAGGGGGATGCGGGCCAGCGGCGTGGCGTTGCCGACCTTGATTTCGGCCGCCTCGCCGGACATGACCTGCATGTTCACCTTCAGGCCGTCGGGCGCCAGGATATACCGCTTCTCGCCGTCGGCGTAATGCAGCAGGGCGATCCGGGCGCTGCGGTTGGGATCGTATTCGATCGAGGCCACCCGCGCCGGGATCTCGCGCTTGTCGCGCCGGAAATCGATGAGACGGTAGAACCGTTTGTGGCCGCCGCCGCGATGCCGGGCCGTGACCCGACCCTTGTTGTTGCGGCCGCCCTTCTTCCGCAGAATCGTGACCAGCGATCGTTCCGGGACGGTCGAGGTGACTTCCTCGAACGACGGCGTCGTCCGAAAGCGCAACGACGGGGTGACCGGTCTGTACTTTTTAATTCCCATGACCTCTTACCGCGCTTCTCCTAGACGTTTTCGAATTCGGCGATTTTCTCGCCGGCTTTGAGCTTGACCACGGCCTTCTTCCAGGTCGCCGATTTGCCCTCGAACCGGCCCATCCGCTTGACCTTGCCCGGCATGATGACCGTCTGCACCCCGGCCACGTGGACCTTGAACAACCGCTCCACGGCCTCCTTAATCTGGTGCTTGTTGGCCTCGCGGTCGACCACGAAGCTGTATTTGGATTCGGCCGTCCGGGCCTTCACCGATTTCTCGGTGGACAATAACTGCTTGACGATCGTGCGGGCATCCATCAGCCGAACACCTCCACCATGTCCTTCAACCCGGCCACGGTGATGACCAGCGTGTCGGCGTCGAGGATGTCATAGACGTTGGCCAGCCGCGCCCGGCAGACCTTCACCCCGGGGATGTTCCGGGAGGCCCGCACGGCGTCGGTGTTCTGGCCCTCATCGAGGATCAGCACCTTCTTGTCGGCCAGTTCCAGACGGCCCAGGAGGGCCGCGAAATTTTTTGTCTTGCCGTCCGGCAGTTTCAGATCGGCCAGGAGTTTGATCCGATCCCGACGCGCCTTGTCAGACAAGGCCGACAACAGGGCCAGCCGTTTTTGCTTGCGCGGCAGCCGGGTCTCATACGAGCGGGGCCTGGGACCGAAGACGGTGCCGCCGCCGGGCCACAGCGGCGAGCGGATCGTGCCCGCGCGGGCGCGCCCGGTCCCTTTTTGCCGCCACGGCTTGATGCCGCCGCCGTTGACTTCCTTGCGCGTCTTGGTCTTGGCCGTGCCCTGACGCTGATTGGCCAGATAGGCGACGACGTAGCTGTGGACCACCGCCTCATTCGGCTCCTGGCCGAACAACGCCGACGGCAGATCCATCGCCTCGCCTTTACTGCCATCCGTTTTTATTACCGCTACCGACATGGTTCACCTTTACCTGCGCGTGGAGGTTCTGATTTTGAGAAACCCATTTTCCAGTCCCGGCACCGAGCCTCTGACCAGCAGCAGGTTCTCCTCCGGAATGACTCGTTCCACCCGAAGACCGACCACGGTCTTGGATTCGCCCCCCATCCGGCCGGCCATACGCTGGCCGCGGAACGTCCGCGAGGGGTAGGAGGAAGCGCCGACCGAACCCGGCGCGCGCTGCCGGTCCGACTGACCGTGGGTGATGGGCCCGCCGCCGAAATTGTGGCGCTTCATCACCCCGGTGAAACCGAGGCCGCGGGAGATCCCCGTGACGTCGACCTTCTGGCCGGCCCGGAACAGCTCCACCGTCAGCGCATCGCCGACCTTGTACTCGCCCAGCTCATCGACCCGGATTTCCCGCAGATACCGCGTCGGTTCCACGCCGGCGGCCTTGAAGTGACCTGTCTCCGGCTTGTTGACCAGGACGCCCCGTTTGGCGCCGAAACCGACCTGGTAGGCGTTGTAGCCGTGTTTTTCCCTGGTCCGCAGGGCCACGATCCGACAGGGCCCGGCCTCGATGACCGTCACCGGGACCATGGTGCCGTCCTCGCGGTAGACCCGCGTCATTCCCAATTTTCTGCCCAGTAATGTATTCATGCCTCAACCATCACGTTTTGATTTCCACGTCGACCCCGGCCGGCAGATCCAGCTTCATCAGGGCGTCCACCGTCTGCGGCGAGGAATCGTAGATGTCGATCAACCGTTTGTGAATGCGGGTCTCGAACTGCTCGCGCGATTTCTTGTCCACATGCGGCGAACGCAGGACCGTGTAGATTGTCCGCTTGGTCGGCAGCGGCACCGGTCCGACGATGCGCGCCCCCGTCCGCAGCACCGTCCGCGTGATTTCCTTGGTGGACCGGTCCAGCGAATAATGATCGTAGGCTTTCAGCCTGATGCGTATCTTCTGCGGTTCCATCTCCAGCTATCTCCACTCCGTTTCGGTTAGTCCAGAATCTCGGCGATGACGCCCGAACCGATCGTCCGGCCGCCCTCCCGAATCGCAAACCGCAACTCCTTCTCCATCGCGATCGGCGTCAACACCTCCGCCACCACCGTCACGTTGTCCCCCGGCATCACCATCT
>JAAZOE010000406.1 GCA_012797915.1 Candidatus Zixiibacteriota bacterium
CTCATAATGGTCGCGCATCAGGGCGAACACATCGGCCACCGACAATTTCTTGTCCGGTTTGATCCAGAGGGGGTACGGCTTCGCCCCCTCGAGGCCGCGATGGTAGTCGGGGGAAAACGTCTGCGACGGCGCCGCCCGTCGGAAGATGCTCCAGACGCGGGCATCGGCGTACCGCTGATTCTTCGGCGTCGCCGGATGATACGCCTCGCAAAACCGGAACGGCTGACCCGATTGGGGATCATAGTACCCCTGCTCGACCGCGAACGAGATGACATCATCGGCATGGAGGCAGGTGGAGGTATCGCTGAGCGGAAATTCCCCGATTCGGGCCTTGTTGGCATGGCAGGAGATGTACCCATCGGGAACCTTGACCGCCACCCAGACGATTCCCTTCCGGCCGGGTCCCTTGCCGATCATTTCCAGAATCCAGGCTTCCCTGGTGTCGGCCAGCGAAATCGATTCTCCGGTGGAACTGTAGCCGTGGGTGTTGGCCAGATCGACCATGACCCGGATCGCCTCCCGCGCGGTTTTGGCCCGCTGCAAAGCGATGGTCATCAGGTCGAAGTACCCCAAAAAGCCGGTGAGCGTATCCTCCAGTTCCGGGCGGCCGTCGAAGGTGGTCTCGCTGATGGCCAGTTGATGCTCGTTCATCAGGCCGACCACGGCATAGGTGTGAGGGACCTGCGGAATCCATCCCACGGTCTGCCCGAACCAGTTGGTGATGGCCAGGGAATCGCCCGCCGGGTAATCCGCCGCAGGCCGGTACTGCAGACGGGGGTGGAATTCCCCATCGCAGGTATAAGTAATCATCACGGCGCCATCGGCCGAGGCCCCCTTGGTCACCAGCAGGTTGGTGCAGGCTTCGGACGATGTCGCGGCGCCCAGCACCACGGCCGAAACTATGGCGATGCTCAGAAACAACGTTGTCACGGTTTTCATAACCACCCTCGCATAGGCATTTTCCATCAGAAAGAGTACGGAAAAGCCCGGTCATTGGCAATGATAAACAGAGGCGGTTCGGCCCGGCCCATCGGAGGAAACGCCGGTCTGCACCAACGGGTATCCGCCGGTAGAACCGGATGGCGGGACGAATGGTCGGACAATCGGCAGCGGGCTGTTTTTTTGCTTGTCTGAAAAACGCCGTTCGGGTTATTTTCGAATGGATACCGCTGAAGGGAACTTTCGAGCAATCTTCGGCCGGGTATTGAATATAATGGGGAGGACACAGGGGGACCGGGAAACTCATAAGGCACAAGTGAGGGAACAATGGGATTCGGTTCGGTCATGGGGCGAGCCGATATGCGAGTTTACTCCAAATACAAGGATGGGTAGGTTATGAAACGCAATTTCGCAGCGATGTTTGTCCTGGCTCTGCTGGTGGCCGCGCTGTCGCTTCTGATGGTCGCCGGCTGCGGCAAGAAGGAAGAAGCGCAGATTCCACCGGCCACCCCGGCCGATACCACGGTCCAGGCGCCGGAACAGCAGGCGGCTCCCGTGGAGCAACCGAAGACCGAAACGCCGCCGGCCGAAGTCGTCCAAAGGCCGAAGGAACCGGTGGTTCCGAAAGTGACCAAGATCACCATTCCGGA
>JAAZOE010000407.1 GCA_012797915.1 Candidatus Zixiibacteriota bacterium
CGATGTAGTCTGTCGTGGTGCCGACGACGATGATCCGTCGGTCAGGCATGGGTGGCGCTCCGGATATCCGTGTCTCCGGGTCGCAGGTCGGGCGCGGGGAGATTGGATAGCAGGTAGAGCGGCCGCGGGGTCAGGTGGAACATGCTTTTCCAGGAAAAGTTGCCGCAGAGGAAGTCGACTTGGTTGAGTTTCTCCTCGCAGGCGAATTCCATATGCCGGTTGTTGATCAGCTTGGCTACGCCGGGATATCCCCCGTGGGTGCCGCCGGCCAGCATCGTGTAGGCGCCCCGGTACATGCTGCCCATATCCACCGCCGCCGGTTCACCGTCTATCAGTACGGTGGTGATCCGTAGCCATCCGTTGTCCCGCAGATAGTGCATCAGGTTCCGGAACCCTTCGCGGAAACGGGGGTCGTAGTAATAGGAATTTTCGCCGAACCGGCTGAGGTTCAGGTTGACCAGGTGTTCGAAATCGGCCGGATCATCGTACCGGAAGGTCGCCCGGGCCGCCAGCTCGGCGATCTCCTTGCGGATTCGCTTGGCCGACTTGTGGGAGAACTCCTGGAAGTAGGTTTCCATGTCGTAATGATACTTCGGCGGCAGAAACAGGTATCCGGTTTCGTCCACCACCTGCCGCGGCAGGGGGAAGGTTTCCATCGGCAGGAGATAGCGCAGCTGGTACGGCTGGTGGCAGCGGGTCAGCATCGCCTCCAGGACCGCCTCGTCGCGCGCGATCAGGCGGTTCTGCTCCAGCCAGGTCTTGCCGGCCCAGGTTTCGCCGGGGAAATACCCCAAGATTTGCCGGTCCTCGATCCGGCTGAGGGGCATCAGGCCGCACACCTGGCCGTTCTCTTCGGCCACGATGAAGCAAGGCGGGTGCTGATACTGCCGGTGGAAGCAGAGGCGCACCTCCCAGAGGTCGGAGACGACCTCCGGCGGGATGTGCCGTTGCCACAGTTCGCGACATTCTTCAATGTCGCGAACAATGCGTATGTCGAACACGGTTAATGTCTCAGCGTCGTGTGGGTGATGCAGTGGGAGCCCTGGAAAAACTTCCGGGCGAATTCGGCCACCACCGCGGGATCGTACGGCTTGCAACTGAAGACATCGAGGTAGGTCGTATTGGTTAGATTGGCGAAATGGGCTGAAATCAGCGAGGTTTCGATCAATTGCACCATCGAGTACCCGGCGACCCGTTCATCCTCGCCGAAATGCACCACCTGCGTTTCGCCGAACCGTCGCATCTCGATCAGATCGCACAGTTCCGCCACGAACCGCTTGATTTCGTTGGCATCGCGAATGATGTCGGGATCGCAATTGTAGATGTCAAAACTCGAGGCGATACCCCAGACCGACTGCTTGATCGCCTGCTCAACAATGCCCTGAGTTTCCAAATTTCTGCCCTCCAAAAGGTAATCTGTCGACGCCGCGGCGGTTTGGCACGGCCGCCGCCGGCGGATGGGTCACCCCACCAAGCCCTGGTTTTCCTTGTGTTCCCGGTCCGGCGCCGCTTCCATGATGAATCGAGCCATGCTGGCGACCATGGCGCCGCGCAGGGAACGTAACGCTTCATCCACGTCCTCATCTTTCGAGGCGATGACCACGAACGAGTAATATCCCGACACCAGACCGGTCACGGCGCAGGCCAATCGCGTCAACACCGGCTTGGGCAGGTGATAACTGATGACCGAAGCCAGCAACGCTTCGATCCGGTCGAGATAGTTGATAAACGGCGTTTCGATTCCCGAGTACCCCTCCTGAAGCGTGAGATCAGCGCGGCTCTGGAAGTACAGCACGAAATCTTCCCAGCGCGTGCTGAAAAACTCTATATGGGCCCCAATGAGCGTGTCCAGAAGACCGGTCAGATCGGTGCTGCCCTGGCACCGGTCATTGATGGTCGCTTCCAGCTCCCCCAGAACGCTCTTTATCAGTTCCTTGATCAGCCGTTCTTTACTGGAGAAATGGTAATAGAACGTGCCCTTGCCGACGTCTGCCCGCTCTGTGATATCGTCGATACTGGCGAGATCAAGGCCCTTGAAGGCGAAGACCGCACGCGCCGCATCCAGAAGCCGCTGCCGGGTCGCATGCGTCCGTCGTTGCTGTCGTTGTGGAATCTTCTTCGCTTTCGCAGCCTCTCGCACTCTCGTCTCCTATTGTCGACCAGCTGGTCGATTTAGACTCGCCGGTCACTTTAGACTGCCGGGTCGAAACAGACCGCCCGGTCACTTTCGACAGTAAAGTCATTTCCGACCAGATAGTCAAGAAAAATTTATGACTTTAACGCCTTTTTCGGCCGGAAGTTGCAGAAATTTTACCGTTTTTTTCGTCGAAATTCCTTTGCCCGCCATCCGCTTGCCAATCTCAATCCGCCAAGCCGCTTCAAGTTCTGCTGAACGAGCAATGTAATCCATTGATTAATAATGTATTAGGCCAGTCACCGTTTTATGGCCCCGGCTCTCCGCAAAAGGGTTTGAGACTGCCTTTCGAGAAAATATCAAAATCTTCGACAACCGAGCAGCCGGAGAATAGGGATGATTATATCCATATTCCCCTGTCGCGCAAAAAGATATATAGTGCAGTTTTTTTATTTTACCCTGTCGATTAGAATACAAAGAGTTATCTGCAGAAAATTGGTCACATCCGAGACCGTTTTCGACTCATCCGGCAAGGATAACAGCCGCCGCCCCAAACCATAAAAAACTGCGCCGATAGCCTTTCCTTTTCGGTCCGATATTGGTTCGCCCATTCTATTCGCCGGTCGCATACGGTTCCGGCATGCCCGCCCCATTCATTAAAAACGCTTTTTGACTGGACAATAACCGATGATTGCCTAGATTCCCGGCCGTCACGTACGTGAATAATGCAACATCGTATTAATTGAGGTTGAACGTGAAATCCATCCGCAAATTATCCCCCTTGGCCACCCCTGCCGGAGCCGCCATCGCCGCCATCTGTTTCTTCCTCCCCTGGGTCGAGGCCTCCTGCGGCCCGGTCACCGTTCGCGCCAACGGTCCCCGGATTGGAGGGATCTTCTGGCTGGTCCTAGCGGCGTCGATCGTGATTCTGATCGCCTTTCCCGTGTTCTGGAAACGCCGGCAGTGGTTCCGGCTGCAAATCACCACTCTGGCCGCCTCGGCGATCGGAATCATTATTATTCTGTACAAATTTTTCGATGTCTTCTCCAGCGGCAAGGTCGACCTCAAGCTGTCCGATATCGGCTCGATCCTGCGCATCGGCTCTTTCGGTACGGTGTTCGGGTTTATCCTGGCGGCCGTGGGCGCGTTTTATTTCCATCCCGGTCGATCATCGAGACGAGCATCTCC
>JAAZOE010000408.1 GCA_012797915.1 Candidatus Zixiibacteriota bacterium
CGGTCTGACCGCGGGGCTTCCGGCGTGATGTTTACACTGGACACGGAAAGCGGTTTTAAGGACATGATTTTAATTAATGGTTCCTGGGGTTTGGGAGAATATGTGGTAAAGGGTATCGTTACCCCCGATGAATACAAGGTATTTAAACCAACGCTTCGCGCAGGTTACGACGCCATTATTGCCAAGCGTTTGGGCAGCAAGGAAAAAAAGTTGATTTATTCCAGCGAAGGTATAAGTCCTACCAAGGAGGCGGTAGTGGTGGAAGCTGACAGGCACCGCTATGTTTTAAACGACAGCCAGGTGCTTCGGCTGGCTAAATGGGGCGCAATTATTGAAGAGCATTACGGCCGGCCCATGGACATTGAATGGGCGTTTGACGGCGAAACCCAGGAATTATACATTGTGCAGGCGCGGCCCGAAACCGTGCAGGCTCGGCGGGATATAAATACTTTGGAAGAATACGTGCTTTTGGAAAAGGGCAAGGTGCTTTGCCAGGGCGCTTCGGTTGGCGCTAAGATCGGCGCGGGCAAGGCCCGTGAATTTTTCATCTCCGGTGAACGCCTCCCCGCCGATCAAGCCTACCGCATCGGCCTGGTCGACCGGGTGTACCCCGATGACAAACTCGACGAGGAAGTCGATAAACTCGTTAAAACCGTCCTCTCCTCCGGCCCCCAAGCCATCAAAATGGCCAAGGAGTTGATCGCCAACGTCCCCCTCATGCCCCCCGACCAGTTCAAACCGTACACGGCCGAGATGATCGCAGCCCTGCGGAAATCGGACGAGGGTCAGGAGGGGATGGATGCTTTCCTGAACAAACGCAAACCAAACTGGGTGATTGAATAACCATGCCGCACTTGTTCGACAAAGTACTGGTCGCCAACCGCGGCGAAATCGCCGTCCGGGTCATCCGGGCCTGCCGCATACTCGGCATCAAGACGGTCACCGTCTATTCCACCGCCGATGCCTATGCCGTTCATACCCTCATGGGTGATGAATGCTATGAAATCGGCCCCCCTCCGCCGCTGGAATCGTACCTGAATATCGACCGCCTGATCGAAACCGCCAAAAAATCCGGCGCGCAGGCGATTCATCCGGGCTATGGCTTCCTGGCCGAAAACCCCCGCTTCTCACAAGCCTGCCGCGACAACGGCCTCGTTTTCATCGGCCCCACGCCGGAATCGATTCTCTTGATGGGGAACAAGGTCGAATCGCGCATCAAAATGGCCGGAGCAGGCGTGCCGTTGATTCCGGGAATGAAGGCGGCGGGGAACCATATCGATGAATTCCGCAAGGTCGCCGATGAGGCCGGGTACCCGGTACTCATCAAAGCCGCGGCCGGCGGCGGCGGCAAAGGGATGCGCGTCGTCAAAGACCCCGCCGATCTGCAGACCGCCGTCGAGGGCGCCCGCCGTGAGGCCAAGTCGGCCTTCGGCGATGACACCGTCTATCTGGAAAAATATATCGTCAACCCGCGCCATATCGAATTCCAGGTCCTGGCCGACCACAATGGGAAGACGATTCACCTGTTCGAACGCGAATGTTCCATCCAACGGCGGCATCAGAAGATCGTCGAAGAAACCCCCTCCACCGCCGTCTCCCCCGAACTGCGCAAGAAAATGGGCGAGGCCGCGGTGGCTGTCGCCAAGGCCGCCGATTACACCAATGCCGGCACGGTGGAATTCCTCCTTGATCCGCAAGGCAAATTCTACTTCCTCGAAATGAACACCCGTATCCAGGTCGAACACCCCGTGACCGAACTGGTCGCCGGGGTCGATCTGGTGGCCGAACAGATTCGTATCGCCGCCGGATTTCCGATGTCGGACAGTTTTTCGAACCTACACCAGCGCGGCCATGCGATCGAATGCCGCATCTATGCAGAGGACGCCACCAACAACTTCATGCCCTCCATCGGCAAAATCGTCCTCTATCGCGAACCAACCGGCCCCGGCGTCCGGGTCGATTCCGGCATCACCCAGGGTTCGGTGGTGGGCATCGACTATGACCCGATCTTGGCCAAGCTGATTGTTTGGGGTCCCGATCGTGATGCCGCCCGGGCGCGGATGGTCCGCGCCCTGCACGAATACAAAATCCTGGGCATCCGCCATTCCATCCGCTACCTGGCCGATATCGTCGCCCATCCCAAATTCGCCAATGGCGAAACATATACCAACTTTATCGAAACCAACTTCGCCGACTGGGAGGAACCGACCGAA
>JAAZOE010000409.1 GCA_012797915.1 Candidatus Zixiibacteriota bacterium
AGCGGACCAGATTGGCATAGAGGGTATCGCTTTGGAGCAGGCGACCGAGACTCCCCTGCCCGCTGTCGATCTTGTCGGTCAGGCGGCGGGCGTTTTCAAGGGTACTGGAGAGGTCGGCCCAGATGGTGTTATCGTTTTTCTGGAAGGCGGCCATGACGTTCGATACGCGGTCGAGCGCCTCGACCAGGTTGACATAGAGCATCGAATCGGCCACCAGGCGCCCGAGGCTTCCCTGACCATCGGCCACCTTGCGGGAGATATCGCGCAGATTACACAGCAGGGAATCTATCGAGCCGGTCATGCCGGACATCTTGACGATCAATTGCTCCAGTCCTCCCTCGTCGATGGTCGGCACCACCGAGCCTGGGGCAATCAGCGATTTTCCGGTCGGGCCGGGGATGATTTCGACGTACTTGTCTCCCAGGAAACCGATGGTTCCGAGTTTGACGGCGGTCCCCTCGGTCAGGAACTCCCAGACGGAGGCGCGGATGCGGATGACCGCCTCGATGCGCCGCCGGGCATCGAGGTTGACGAACGCGATCGACTTGACGTTGCCGACCTCCACCCCGCCCAGCCAGACCGGAGCCCCCTTGACCAGGCCGTTGACCGACTGGAAATAGACGGTCAGGGTGTTTTTGGATTCGAAGATCGAAGTGCCGCCGCCTTGGAATGAGGAATAGAGCAGCAGGGCCATGGCGCAGGTGACGATGATCCCGACCCACAGGTTGCCCCATTTGATCTTTCCGCTTCGTTTCATAGACCGGCCCCGTTTAGACAAAATTCCGTTTGATGACCTCGCCGACCGACTGGCGGAAAGGCGAGAGAAAATCCTGAACCTCCGGCGTCGCGCATTGCCGGAGTTGATCGAGGTCGCCGTCGAAGACGAGCCGTCCGGTGTGGATGATGACGAACTTGTCGGCCAGCTTGACGGCATCGGCGATCTGATGGGTGACGATGATGACCGAAATCCGTTCCTGCTCCTGAAGTTTCTTGATCAGAGCGAGGACATTGGCGGTGGCTTGCGGATCGAGGCCGGTGGTCGGTTCATCGAAGAGCATCAGGCTGGGACGGGTGGACAGAAGCGCCCGGGCGATGGCCACCCGCCGACGCATCCCGCCGGAGAGTTCTTCGGGGAGTCGATCGATCAGCTCGGTGTCGAGGTCGACGAACTGCAGCATCTGCCGGACTTCCCCCTCGATCTGGTCATCGGTTTTCTTCGAATATTCGAACTGGTAGTAGCCGACGTTTTCGCCGATGGTCATGGAATCGAACAGGGCGCCATCCTGGAAGACCATGCCGATCCGCTTGCGCAGATCGCGAAGTTCGGCCCCCTTCAGGGCGGCGATATCGCGGCCATCGACCAGCACCTTTCCCGACCAGGGGCGGTCCAGGCCGAGGATGAGGCGCAGGATGGTCGATTTGCCCGAGCCGGAGGGGCCCATGATGACCCGGCTTTCTCCGGGGGCGATGCGGAAGGACACCTCCCGCAGGACGGGCGTGTCGCCATACCCGAAGGTGACGTTTTCCAGCCGGATCATAGGTACCCCTTCAGGAAGGTGAAGACGACCTTGGTGACGATGAAGTTGACGATCAGGATGGTGATGGAGGCGATCATGACCGATTCGGTGGTGGCCCGGCCGACCCCTTTGGTGCCGCCGGTGGCGGTGAAGCCTTTGTAGCAGGAGATGAAGGCGATGATGAAGGCAAAGACGAACGGTTTGAGCAGACCGATGAAGACGTTGCCGAAGGTCAGTTTGGCGTTGACGGCGGACATATAGGTGGTCGAGGTCAGGTGGGCGATGAAGAGGGCGATCACCCAGCCCCCCATGATGGCGATGAAGTCGCAGATGACGGTCAGAACCGGGACCATGACCACCAGGGCGATCAGCCGGGGGGCGGCCAGCTTGCGGATCGGGTCGACCCCAAAAGCGGTCAGGGCATCGAGCTGATTGGAGGATTTCATGGAGCCGATTTCGGCGGTGATGCCGGCGGCCACCCGCGCCGCGACCATCAGGCCGGCCAGGATGGGGCCCAGTTCGCGGATGACCGACAGAGCCATCAGGCGGCCAAGGTAGTTTTTGGAGCCGAAGTCGGCCAGCTCCATCGAAAATTGCAGCGCCAGCCCCTGTCCGGCGAAGATTCCGGTCAGGATGACCAGGAACAGCGACCCGATGCCGATCAGGTACATCTGCTCCATCGTTTCGGCCAGATAGACCGGACGTCCGAACAGGGACAGAACCATCCGGGCCGAAAAGCGGGACAGCTGATCGACATCGAAAACGAACCGTTTGAAACTCTGATACAACCCGGTTATCATATCGGGAACCGCCCTTGGTGGCCCCATTCTATCGGTCAACCGCGGTGGTGTCAAGGTATAAATCCTCCGGCGGCGGGCCATTAGCAGTTGACAGCGGCGCGTAAATGTCTAGGTTACGGCCCATGGAGGAACGGTGAATTATCGCGGACACGGTATTGCCCTTTTTTCCGGCGGATTGGATTCTTCGCTGGCCATCCTGCTGGTTATGAAGCAGAACATCCGGGTGACGGCGTTGTCGTTCGTGACGCATTTCGGGTGCGATTTCAGCGACCGTTCCAGTTGCTCGCGCGATCCGTATCCGGTGGCCCGGCAATTCGGTTTCGAGGTCAAGCTGGTTCATCTGGCCGAACAATTCGTCGAGATCGTCCGCAATCCGAAATACGGCCACGGCAAAAACATGAATCCCTGCATCGACTGCCGGATATTGATGCTGCGGGAGGCGAAAAAATTCATGGAGCTGGTGGGAGCGGATTTTATTTTCACCGGCGAGGTGGTCGGCCAGCGGCCGATGTCGCAGTACAAACCGCAGCTGCATGTGGTCGAACGGGACGCCGGTTTGAAGGGGAAACTGGTGCGACCGCTGTCGGCCCGGCTGCTGCCCCCGACCGAACCGGAGCTTTCGGGACTGTTGGACCGCGATCGACTGGAAAACATTTCCGGGCGGTCCCGCCGGCGGCAGATGGAATTGGCGGCGCAATTCGGTCTGACCGATTACCCCAATCCGGCCGGGGGGTGCCTTTTGACCGACGTCGGATATTCCCGCCGGTTGAAAGATCTTCTGTATCATTGTCCCAAAGTCGATTTCCGCGATCTGAATCTGTTGCGGGTCGGCCGTCATTTTCGACTGGATGATCGTTGCAAGGTGATTGTCGGCCGTAATGAGGCGGAGAATATCGAGATCGAGAAGCTCCGTCGGCCGGAGGATCTGATGTTCGAGGCGCGCGAGACCGGGTCGCCGCTGGTTCTGCTGGTCGGGACTCCGGACGAGGCGGCCATTCGGCTGGCGGCGGGGATTACCGCCCGGTACTGCGATCTCAAGCGGGCGGCGGACGTGAATATCACCTACGGCCGCAACGAGGCCGATATCCAGATGATTGCGGTCCCGCCAGCCGAGGATCTTCTCCTCGAAACTATCCGGCTGTAATCATTTTCGGATAAAAATGAGGGCAAAAAAGATGAGCCCCCATCTGGGTGCGACAGGGGCCCTCCTCTCCACGCATGATGCGAACGACCGGTTTCCCGGCTGTCCTTTCCCTGCATCACACACCAAACGGTAAAACAAAGACCATGCCGTCCGGGCGCAAAAAATATTAAATTTGCGGGCTTATCGGACAGTGAGTTAGCGGAAGGATAAGCGTATCGTTCAGGCCCACGGCGCATAATATGCGTTCGGAGGCGTATAAACCAGCGCAGGCGGTATCGACGGTCGCATAATATGCGAAAAAAAGCCCTTCCTCCGGCGGAGGAAGGGCGTATTTGAGCCTCCCTGTTGCGTCCGTGGAAACGGGCGGCGTTACTTCAGCAGCACCATTTTCTTGGTGTCGGAGAAATCCTTGGCGCTGATCTTGTAGAAGTAGACCCCGCTGGCCACGGCGGCGCCGGAGTGATCCTTGCCGTCCCAGACAACCTGGTGATTCCCCGCCTGCATGTACCCATCGACCAGATCCTTGACGTTCTGGCCGAGGATGTTGAAGACGGAGATTTTCACCTCACCGGCCTGCGGCAGCGCATAGGCGATGATGGTGGTCGGGTTGAACGGGTTCGGCGAATTCTGCGACAGCCCATAGGCGGTCGGCAGAACGGCGTTGCTGGCCGAGATGGCGCCGATCTCCGGGTTGACGGCTTTCACTTCCGCCCGGCCGCTGGAATAATCGTTGTAGTAGAAGGTCAATGAGTGACTGGGATTTTCCAGCGTGATCGGGTTCAGGGTGACTTCCTGCACGCCCGGATCGAGTTTGAAATAGAGATTGGCGATGGTTCCGGTTCCCGCGGCCAAATCCGGGGCCTCATGCGAGACCATGGAGATAAGGCCGATGACGAGCCGGTGATTCTCGTTGTCGATATTGGCCGCCTGGAACTCGAAGTTCTTCACCCGTTCGGTGAATTCCACCCGCTGCAGGGTCGCCCCCTCGGTAAACGACAGCGGAATGTCCAACGCCGTCAGGTTCTGGCCGTTGGTGATTTCGAGAGGCACCATCAACAGGCCGTCGGTGGTCGGAGCGGCCTTGGCCGCCGCGAAACGATCGTTGTCGGCCGCCAGCGCCAGCGCCGGGGCGATCAACAACAGCACGACAATCATGAACAGATTACGGATCATACCTTCACCCCCTCCTTTCAGGGTTTTGGTTTGGCCGTTTTCGCGCCGGTTCCCTGGCGGTTCCACGGCCGTTGACATCGCGTTCTGCCGCTTCAATACATCCTTTTTTACTGCGACGGAAAGAGGTGATGAGGGTGGGGTGCTTTCATACCTATAATACGCAAAACCAGGCTTGCTGTCAAATGCTTTCCTCATCCGATGTCAATGAATTCAACCCGAAATCGTCCGGCCCGTCTCCCCCGGGCTTCGCCTAACAGTCATAATCTTGTAATCCTCGCGGCTTGGGTCGGTTCCAATTATTTTCACTTTTTTTCGGTCGCATGCGGGGTCCGGCCGGCAGTCGGTTGTTTCTGCCGGTTCGGGTTTGACCGCATGCGATCACGGCCTGCCGTCTCATGCTTTCCGCTTGACATCAGTTTGGGGTCGTCGTAGCTTGGACTTCATCTAAGTCATAACCGGGTAGTTCCTTATCCATATAAGGAGGTCTTGTGGCCGACAAAGCAGAAGGCAACGTCTCAACCACCGGCGCCCCGAAATTTCAACCGTATATCAAGGCCGAGCAATCGATACCGGAAGCGACCATGAAGGCTCTGGTCCTCGGCTCCATCATTGCGGTGATTTTCGCGGTGGCCAACGCCTATCTGGGGCTGAAATTCGGGATGACGGTTTCGGCCTCCATCCCGGCGGCGGTTATTTCCATGGGGGTCCTGCGGGCCATCTACGGCAAAACCGGCGTGACCGTGTTGGAAAACAACATCGTGCAGACGATCGGCTCGGCCGGTGAATCGCTGGCGGCAGGGATTATCTTCACCCTTCCGGCCTTTTTCATCTGGGCCGCCAATACGGAGATGATCGCGGCCGGGTATAAATACGACATCACCAAGATGCATATTTTCTGGTTCGCCCTGCTGGGCGGCACGCTGGGCGTCCTGCTGATGATTCCCTTGCGGAAGTACCTGGTCGAGAAGGAACACGGCAACCTGCGTTTTCCGGAGGGGACCGCCTGCGCCGAGATCATTATCGCCGGCGATGAAGGCGGGTCCCGGGCCAGGGTCATTTTCACCAGCATGGGGGTCGGCGCCCTGTACAAGGCGTTGATGAGCTTGGGGCGGTTCTGGAGCGAATCGCCGTCCTACAACCTCAAGGGACTCATGAAAGGGGGCGTCATCGGGATGGACGCCACCCCGGCCCTGTTGGGCGTCGGGTATATCATCGGTCCCCGGGTGGCGGCGCTGATGATGGCCGGCGCGGTCATCGGGTATCTGGGCTTCAGTCCCCTGCTGGCCTTCATCGGCAACCAGATTCCCGGCCTGATTATCGCTCCCGGCACCATCCCCCTGAACGAAATGGACCCCGCGGGATTGCGGAATTCCTATATCAAGTATCTCGGCGTCGGCGCGGTCGCATTCGGCGGGTTCATCTCGCTGACCAAATCGCTGCCGGCGATCGTCAGTTCGTTCGCCACCGGATTCGCTCAGTTGCTGCATCGTGAATCCGGCGCCGGACAGGCGACGCCGCGGACCGATCGCGACCTGCCGATGATCGTCGTCTTGGCCGGCGCGCTGATCGTCGCCCTGGGTATCTGGCTGCTGCCGGGGACGAATCTGAACCTGCTGGGAACGGTCCTGGCGGTCGTCTTCGGTTTCTTCTTCGTCGTCGTCGCCGCCCGGATTGTCGGTATCGTCGGGTCGTCCTCCTCCCCGGTTTCCGGGATGACCGTTTTCACCCTGCTGATCACCTCGTTGATTCTGCTCTATTTCGGATACACGGGGGTCGAGGGGATGATCTCGGCCATGTCGGTCGGTGCGGTGGTCTGTATCGCGGTCTGCCTGTCGGGGACGATTTCGCAGGATTTGAAGACCGGCTATTTGCTGGGGGCCACGCCGAAGATGCAGCAGTTGACGGTGCTGTTGGGGGTCCTTTTCCCCTCGCTGATCATCGGGGCGACGTTCTTTCTGCTCAATGACGCCTTCGGCTTCGTCCGCACGGCCCAGCACCTGACGCCTTTGGAGGCGCCGCAGGCCAACGTCATGGCCACGGTGGTGCAGGGGGTGATCGGGGGGAATATTCCCTGGACGCCGATTCTGGTCGGGGCGATGATCGGCCTGGCGGTGGAGCTGCTGGGGGCGTCGTCGCTGCCGTTCGCCATTGGCATGTACCTGCCCTTGAGCCTGTCCACGCCGATCATGCTGGGCGGCTTGGTGGCGTGGCTTATCCGCAAGACCACCAAGGATGAGGACCTGTACAAGAAGCGCGAGGAAAGCGGGATTCTGTTCGGCTCCGGCCTGGTGGCCAGCGATGCCCTGATCGGCGTGCTTTCGGCCGGGCTGATCGCCGGGATTCCGGCCTATTACAATTATTACACGCAGTACGGCTCCGTGCCGAACATCACCGGCGAGACCTTCGGGGCAATCGTGTCGCTGGTGCTGTTCCTCGGTCTGGCGCTGATGTTTTACGTCATGACCCGGGCGTCCGTCAAGAAGTGAGTGTCATGTCCGAACGACGCGCCTCGAGTCCCAGGACCTGGGCCATCCTGATTTTCGGGGTGGCCCTTTTGGTCCGTTTGATCTACCTGATCCAGATTAAAGCGAATCCGTATTTCGCCTCGCCGGACGTCGATGAGCTCTGGCATCTGCGCTGGGCGATGGAGATTCTCGACACGAGCTTCTGGGGAACGGAAGTGTATTTCCGGGGGCCGCTCTATCCGTATCTGCTGGCGCTGTTCTGGAAAATCACCGGGGCCAGTTATTTCTGGACCCGTTTTATCCAACTGGCTTTCGGGGCCGCCTCCGTGTCGCTGACCTACCTGATCGGCCGTG
>JAAZOE010000038.1 GCA_012797915.1 Candidatus Zixiibacteriota bacterium
CCATTGAGCCGCTGTGAGGCGGCGGCGAAATTCTGCGCGCCGGTGTCGATATACGGCGTATTCCGTTCCAAACCGACCCGCATGTTGTGGGCCAGCTCGGAGACATCGTCGACTGCTTTATCGATCTTGGGCAGGTCCCGCCCGGCGGCCTCCTCCAGGGCGGCGGTGATTTCCCGCAGGCTGGTCACCGTTTCCGAAAACTTGTCCAGCGTGGCCGGAGAAATAACCGTCTTCTGGAGAAGCCCGACCAGATCGTTCAAGCGAACGGTCACTTCCCCCATCATCCCCATAACCTCGGGGATACCGGCATCGAACAAGCCGATGTCCGGACGGGAGAGGTCAAGATTCTTCTCTGCGGTTCCCGGCCGGACCGAGATGAATCGCTCTCCCATCAGTCCGATGTTCTTGACGGTGAATTGAGCGTCTTCCTTGAGAACGACATCGTTGGCGACGTCCATCCGCACCAGTACTCCACCCTCGGAGAGGGTCAATTCCTTGACTTTCCCCTTATTGACGCCCGAGATCGAAACCGGATCCCCCGGCGACAACGCGCCCACTTCCGGAAACCAGACGGAGACGGAATAGAATTTCTGCCCGTACCGGTATCCCTTGGCCAGATAGATGGCGCCGAATACGATCGCGGCGCTGACGATGACCAACAGTCCGACTTTAAGCTCAATGTTCTTGGACGCCATACGATTCCTTACTCTATAATGTCGGCGGCAAGGGCCGTTTCCTTTGCCCTTTTACGACCATCCCGGATCGGAAAGAGAATCATAAATGTGGCAGTAGTTGTCGTACCGCAGGCGAGTGATATGGCCGGTCTCGACGGCTTGTTTGACGGCGCAGTCCGGTTCGGCCAGATGATGGCAGCCGGTGAATCGGCACCGGTCGCGATACGCCTCCATTTCCGGGTAATAGGAGGCCAGAGACTCCCGGTCCACCCGCCATAACCCCAAAACCTTCAGCCCCGGGGTGTCGATCACGAAACCGCCATCGGGCAGATGAAATAATTCCATCGAGCTGGTCGTGTGCCGTCCTTTCCCGGTGACGGCCGAAACGTTCGAGGTCCGAAGGGAAATCCCGGGAAGAAGTTGATTGAGCAGCGAGGATTTGCCGACCCCGCTATGCCCGCAGAAAAGCGACCGATGGTCCTTGAGGAACCGGCGCAAATCATCCAGCCCGATCCCGCTGACCGTCGAGGTGACGAAAAGCTCATACCCCAGGCCGCGATACACAGCGATGACTTCCTCCGTTTCCGAGGTCGTTTCCAAATCGGCTTTGTTGATGACGATCGCCGGGGTGAGATGCCCGGCCTCGGCCGCGATGAGGAACCGGTCGATCAGGCCAGGCCGTAAAACCGGTTCGGCCACGGAGGCGACGATGACCAGGGAGTCGACGTTGGCGGCCAGAACGTGTTCGCTGGTTTCCCGGCCGATGGCCGGGCGGGAAAGGACCGTCCGCCGGGGACGGACCTCTTCGATGACCCCTTCGGCGGCCTTGATGACCGTGATGACGACATCATCACCGACAGCGACCGGGGTGGTTTGGTCGGTGGCGAATTTAACCTTTTTGCGAAGATGACAGCGGTACTGAACGCCGCCGGCATAGACGATGAATTCCTTGCCGTGGCCGCAGGTGACGATTCCATCTATGACCGTATCCGCCATACCCTTCCGTGTCGTTTCCGACCAGCGCCCCCCCCAGTCCCCCCGGGGAAGTCTCGGCATTGATTGCCGATGTCCCGGCCCGCGACCATCCCGACCGCCGGGAATGAAACTTGTTGGAATATAACCTCCTGCCGGTCTCCGGTCAACCCCGGCCGGAGCGATCCGGACCTTGCCGAAAGTGCTTGCCAGCGCCGACCGGGAAGCGTTACTTGTACGCGACTAAAACCATGAAGGCAGATTAAGATATGAAAAGCCTGATCGAAAAGGTCTTCGGCACCAAGCACGACCGTGACAGAAAAAAACTCCTCCCGATTGTCGAGGAGGTCAATCGCCATTTCGCCGCCTTCGACTCGCTGACCGACGAGCAACTGCGGGCGAAAACCGATGAATTCATCGCCCGTCATCAGAAGGGGGAATCGCTGGACGATCTCCTGCCGGAGGCGTTCGCCGTCGTCAAACAGGCTTGCAAACGGTTGATCGGCCAGACCTGGGACGTCGCCGGTATGCCTATTACCTGGGACATGGTTCCGTACGATGTGCAGATCATCGGCGGGATCGTCCTCCATCAGGGGAAAATCGCCGAGATGGCCACCGGCGAAGGGAAAACGCTGGTGGCGACGATGCCGATCTACCTCAACGCCCTGGCCAAAAAAGGCGTCCACCTGGTTACGGTTAACGATTACCTGGCCCTCCGCGACAGCCAGTGGATGGGGAAAATCTATGAATTCCTCGGCCTGACCGTCGGCTGCATCCAGCACGACATGGATCCGCAGGAGCGAAAGGCCCAGTACAACTGCGACATCACCTACGGCACCAACAACGAGATGGGGTTCGACTACCTGCGCGATAACATGGTCCAGAGCGTGGAAGACCGGGTCCATCGCAAATTCAACTACGCCATCGTCGACGAGGTCGACTCGGTGCTTATCGACGAAGCCCGGACGCCGCTGATTATCTCCGGGGCGGTCCCCAATCCCGATACGGGCAAATACAACGAGATGCGCCCCTACGTCAACGAACTGGTCCGTCGCCAGACCCAACTGGTCGGCGATCGGATCGCCGAGGCGGAAAAACTGCTGGAATCGGGCAGCGACGATGAATACGCCATCGGCTACAACCTCCTCATGGCCCAGCGGGGCGCTCCCAAGCACAAACGGTTCATGAAGATTCTCAAGGAAACCGGGGCCAAGCGGCTGATTTCGCAGGTTGAGGCCTCCCTGATGCGCGATAAGAAACTGTACGAGCTGGACGAGCAGCTGTATTATGTCATCGACGAGCGCGAACATACCATCGACCTGACCGACAACGGCCGCGCCCAGTTCCCCAAGGATATCCAGGACCTGTTCACCATCCCCGACATCGCCACCGAACTGTCGGCGCTGGAGGGGCAGGAAGGGTTGACGCCCGAGGAAAAAGCCCGGCGGAGCGAGGAAATCTACAAACTGCACGGCCTCCGCTCGGAAAAGGTGCACAACATCAGCCAGTTGCTCAAGGCCTATTCCCTGTTCGAGAAGAACGTCGATTACGTCGTTCAGGACGGCAAGGTCATAATCGTGGATGAATTCACCGGCCGGTTGATGTCCGGGCGGCGATACTCCGACGGCCTGCACGAGGCGATCGAGGCCAAGGAAGGGGTCAAGGTGGAGGCCCAGACCCAGACGCTGGCCACCATCACCATCCAGAACTATTTCCGCATGTACGAAAAGCTGGCCGGCATGACCGGCACGGCCGAAACCGAAGCCGCCGAATTCTTCGACATCTACAAACTGGACGTGGTCGTCATTCCGACCAACCGCCCGGTCCGCCGCGAGGAGATGGAGGACCAGATCTTCCGCACCCGCCGCGAAAAATACGCCGCCATCATCGAGGAGATTACCCGCCTGAACAACGATGGCCGTCCGGTGCTGGTCGGCACCGTCTCGGTCGAGGTCTCGGAAGTCCTGTCGAAAATGCTCCAGCGGGCCGGCATCAAACACAACGTCCTCAACGCCCGGCGACACCAGCAGGAAGCCGAAATCGTGGCCTATGCCGGACAAGCCGGCGCGGTGACCATCGCCACCAACATGGCCGGCCGCGGCACCGATATCAAGCTCGGCCCCGGCGTGGTCGACAAAGGTGGCCTGCATATCTTGGGCACCGAACGGCATGAAGCCCGCCGGATCGACCGGCAGCTGCGCGGCCGCGCCGGCCGTCAGGGCGACCCCGGATCATCGCAATTCTTTCTGTCGCTTGAAGACGACCTGATGCGGCTGTTCGGCTCAGACCGGATCGCCCGGGTCATGGATCGGCTGGGGGTCAAGGAGGGAGATGTCATCACCCATCCGATGATCACCAAGGCGATCGAACGGGCCCAGAAACGGGTCGAAGCCCAGAACTTCTCCATCCGCAAGCATACGCTGAAATACGACGACGTCATGAACCAGCAGCGGCAGGTGATTTACGGCCGCCGCCTGCAGGTGCTCGAACACGAGGACATCAAGGCCTCCATCGATGAATTGATCGACAATACCATCGACGATCTGATCGAGGCCCATTGCCCGGAGAAGGAATGGCCGGAAAACTGGAACCTCGAGGAACTGCGCACGCAGCTGACCCATCTTTTCATGCTCAACCTGCAATTCCGGGATGAGGATATCCCCAAACTGACGCGGGAAAGCC
>JAAZOE010000410.1 GCA_012797915.1 Candidatus Zixiibacteriota bacterium
CCACGCCGCCCCGGTCGCGACCTATTACACCTTTTTCAAGGTTGGCTCCCGGAACGAACGGCCCGGCATCACCGGCATCAGTCACTTCCATGAACACATGATGTTCAACGGGGCCAAGAAATACGGACCCAAAATGTTCGACCTGATGCTGGAATCCAACGGCGGATATTCCAACGCCTATACCTCGAACGACGTGACCGCCTACTATCAGGACTTCACCTCGTCGATTCTGGACCTGATTGTCGACTTGGAGTCCGATCGCATGGCCAGCCTGGCGTTCGATCCGACGATGGTCGCCTCGGAGATCAACGTCGTCCGGGAAGAACGCCGGGTTTCGGTCGACAACGACAACACCGGTATACTGTACGAAGAGTTGTTTGCGACGGCGTTCAAAGCCCATCCGTATAATTGGCCGGTCATCGGCTGGATGGCCGACTTGTTCAATATCACCCGCGACGATTGCGTCAATTACTTCAAAACCTACTACGCCCCCAACAACGCCACCGTGGTCATCGTCGGGGATGTCGACGCGACCAAAGCCATCGACATGATCACCAAAGCGTTCAAGGAGATCCCCAGCGGCCCGCCCCCGGCCACGGTCGTCCAGAGCGAACCCGAACAACTCGGGCCGCGCCGGTCGGAAATCATCAAGGAGGCGCAGTTCGGGCACTTCATGCGCGGGTATCATGTCGGGGACAAGGACAGTCCCGACCGCTTTGCCCTGGAAATCATGGCCACCATCCTCGGCTCCGGGGAATCATCCCGCATGAACCAAACCCTGGTCAATGACCTGCAAATCGCCCAGTACGCCTACGCTGCCTTCGAACTGAGGATCGACCCGTCGCTGTTCTACTTCTATGTCGCCGCCGTTCCCGGCGTCGGCAACGACCAGACCGAACAAGCCGTCGATTCTGTGCTCGCCGCGTTCATTGCCTCCGGCCCAACCGACGAGGAACTCACCCGGGCCAAAAACTCCCTGATCGCCGGCTATTACAAGGGATATGCCACCAACAACGGCACCGCCCACCAGATCGGGTATTATCAAACCTTCTACGGCGACTGGCGGAAGATGTATGAGTACCCGGAGGGTATCCGCGCGGTGACGACGGCGCAGGTCAAGGAGGCCGCCGCCAAATACTTCACCCGCAACAACTCAACAACCGCCGTTCTTACTCCCCAAGGAGGTGCCCTATGAAACGGTCTATCGCTCTTCTGACGCTTCTCCTGCTGGCGACGACGGCCGCGATCGAGGCGAAAATCACCCTTCCGCCGATGCAACAAATCCGCCTGGACAACGGCCTGACCATCCAGGTCATCGAACGGCACAATCTGCCGCTCTTTTCTCTCCGCCTGGCCTTCCGGGCCGGGTCGGTGTACGACCCGGCGGGCAAGGACGGCTTGGCCAACCTCTGCAGTGAAATGCTGATGCGCGGCACCAAGAATCGCACCGACAAGCAAATCGTTTCCGAAATCGCCCTGGGCGGCGCCACCCTCAACGTCTTCTGCGATCGCGAGCGGGCCGGCTTCTCCGGCGAATTCCTGTCCGACCAGGGAGAAAAGGGATTCGAGATTCTCGGCGATATCCTGACCAACTCCCTGTTCGCCCAGGAAGAAGTCGACAAGATGAAAACCCGCATCGTGGCCATGCTTCAGGGGGCGTTGGAGGAACCGTCCGTGGTCGCCAATCGGGGCATCAACGCGGCCATTCTCGGCTCCAGCCGGTATGCCCATGACCCCGGCGGCAGCATCACGGCGGTCAGCGCCCTGACCCGACCGGACGTCGTGGATTTCTTCACCCGGTTGTTCACCCCGGACAATGGCGTGCTCATCGTCTGCGGCGATGTGACTCCTCAGCAGGTGCAGCAATGGGCCCAAAAATACCTGCTGAATTGGAAAGGCGCCTCCGGGACGGTGGCCTCCGAGCCGGCCTTCAGCCCCCTGACCGGCAATGAGGTCCTGCTTCTGGACAAGACCGATGCCACCCAAACCCAGATTCGGATCGGAAACCTCGGCTTGGCCCGAAAGAATCCCGATTATATCCCGGTGGAAGCCGCCCGCACCATCTTCGGCGGGTCGTTTACCTCCCGGCTGGTCAATGAAATCCGCGTCAACCGCGGTCTGTCATACAATGTCCGGTGCACCTCTGCCCGGTATGCCCCCGGCGGGGTCTTCTCCGTCTCGACCTTCACCAAAAACGAATCCGTCGGCGAAGTCATCGATATCATCCTGAACGAATCCAAACGGATGCAGACGGAGTTGGTCTCCGACAGCGAACTGACCGGCGCCATCAACTACCGCAACGGCCTGTATCCTTTGAGCTTCGAAACCAACGAAAGTATCGCCGAGGTTTTCACGACCATGTGGATTTTCGGCGAAGACAAAAGTCTCTACGAGGATTTCCAAGAGCAGATGCGCTTGGTCAAACCGCAACAGGTTCAGGACATGGCCAAAAAATATTTCCCCCAAAATAACTACTGGCTGGTCCTGGTCGGCAAAGCCGAGGCGGTCAAACCGCAGGTCGAAAAATACGGCCGCGTGAGCGTGAAAGCCATCGCCGCCGATTAGCCCGTCTATGATTTGAATACGGCCGAATTCGACACCCGCTCGAATTCGGCCGTACCGTTCTACTCGACATGACCATCAAAAAATAGTTAAGAACTGTCCGCTAACACGCTCATGGATAATATAAGCCTGTGACAAAATCGCTCTTTTTCAAATTTCCCTGATTGAATACAAAAAGACTAACCGACGGACTCATGCAGCGTAAGACCCCGGGAATAATATATATACACCCCTTACCCTACCCTTGGGCTTTGGAGCCCTTTGCCGGGCGGGTGTCACCCCTCTTCTTTTCAGCGGCCTCAGGCGAAGTCCGCTATGCTTTTCTCGTCCCCTCTGCCTCAATCGGAGTTTGGAACTTCAAATTGAGCAGGATGAAGCGGCCCCGAAGGATCCGATTCGCCACGTGCACAAACTTATCCGCCCTCAAACTCTGTAGTCCATACGGATGCCAAAGATCCTTTTCCCCCCTGCGCGCATACTTGATAGCCTTTTTTCTCTTGGGCATAGTGCCTTTCCCCGGTTTGAGTGGAAATCTGTACGGCGGTCACTCAACGGGAGGAAACCGTATTGTCTATCACCTCCTTTGAATGCAACAACCCTGTTTCGCGGACCAGTGAGGGGTACGTGAAACTCTGCTCGGTAACCAGGCGGGTACTTCCTGCTACACTACTTTCCCACCTATTAGTTTTTTTACATACAGTCATGATTTTACCAACACTCGCAACCTGTTGATGGCTCGCCGCTTATAAATACTTACCACCTGTTGTGTGATTCCAAGAATCGCGGCGATTTCCCGCTGCTTTTTACCTCGAAGAAACAGGGTCACCACCTGTTTCTGCCGCGGTGACAACGAGCGGGCAATATGCCATTTCAACCGGGCCCGAAATCGATCATATTGTTCATCCCGACTGACCGTCACATCATCGCGGTAGTAGGCCGACGCTTCATTGGCGAACGACTCCATGAGCAACCGGTCGACAGCCACTTCGGCGAATTGCGCTTCCCGCTTGATGGTCACTGCTTCCTCCGGTCGATGAACCCTTTAGCCGTCCTTTCCCGCGTCTCCGACGCCGGCTACTTCTTCCGCGACAAAATGCGATTCAGCGCCTCGGCGGAAACGCCGAAATACTTCATCGCTTTGGCCTTTACTTCCTTGATCGAAACCGTCCGCTCATAGGAGGAAAGATCCGCCGGGAGCGCGGCGACTTCCTGGTTATAAAAGGCGCGGACCGCCTTTTCGAACCGCCGGGCGGCGCTGTCGGTGATCTCGTCTATCCGGCCGTTGGCGGCGGTCAACTTCGCTTTCAGGTGGCTGATTTCCGCTCGGAGTGAGTCGCTTTCCGCCGTCACGGAGGGAAGCAGCGCAGCAGCCGCGGCCGAGCCGATGGAATCGGCGTAAAACCGGCGCAACGAATCGGCCATGCGATCCACCTCCGTCGCCGGAACCATCCCGACCTTCAAGCGTTGCCGTTCCTGGCGGGAATAGACGGCGCGGACATAGGCCACTCCCACCAGGACCAACACCAGGACCACAATCACGAGATACTTGACCGTTCTCATGTCACCGTTTCCCGCGTCAACATATCGACAGCCGTTTTTGATGTCAAGATTTGAACTTTTTGCAATGACCGGAGCGCCGGTTTTTCTAATGGCGACACCGCTGTCGGATCTTCTTTGACAACAATAAATTAGAAGTAATGCCTCGAAAAATCGGCCCGCGTCATCGTCACATAAATCCGGAACCGGCCTTTTTGTATTCCGGCATCGGGCGAAAGATCATCGTCAACAACAATCCCGCCGCGCAGAAGATAGCTCCTCGCGGCGACCGATTCGAGGCGATACGATTCGTACACCCGCCGATCACCCCATTCCTTGAATCGTTCGATCGACGTATGCGAAAAACTGGGAACAGTCGCCGCCTTCGCCTGCGGGTCGACCGGATCCCCAAACAACCGGAATCCCGGCCCGGTATACGCGGAATCACTGATACCTATGATCACCGTCAGCTTCCCGTCGCGCATGACGGCGCCATTGATCGCCTCCGGCGCGATCCGCATCACCCGGTACCATCTCATCCGTTGCGGCTTCAGGTCCATGATCCTGTCGAACGCCGGATAGCTCCCCTTGATGCGGTAATTCTTGTCGATCTGCGACCCGCCGTCGTTGAACCGGTAGGCCACCCCGGCGACGTTGACTTCGAGCGGAACCGTCGAATCGCCGATCGAAGCCAGATCGACAGCCAGCAGAATTTCATCCTGCGCTTCCGCCCGGAAACCGGGCGGAAGCGAAATCTCGGCAACCAGCCTCGTCCTGGCATCCGGCACCGGGGTCGACCACTCCCGCAACTGGGGACGGGTCCAGCCGGTGATCGAGGTCAGCGACAGCACGATACACGGCGCCCATAACCACCACCGGGACCGTGTCGCCGACGTCGGGCCGACCGACAGCCTCATCACGATGACGGTTATCGCCGCCAACACGGCGATGGTCAGGCCCAGCGGAATCATTGCCGGGACAAAGCGGACCAGCCACCCCGACACGGCGGA
>JAAZOE010000411.1 GCA_012797915.1 Candidatus Zixiibacteriota bacterium
CCCAACGCCATGCCCACACCCTCGGTGTGGACGTTCGCCTTCGACGTCACCGGCGACACCACCGAGGTGCTGAATCTGCCGGTGCGCGTGCGGGTGCAGAACTTCCTGGGTTTCGAACCGGGCACTCCCATCCCCGTGGGCTGGTACAACCGCCGGGCCCACCGCTGGGAGCACGACTCCATGTCGGTCATCACCGAGGATGGACTCTACATGGAGTTCTACATCACCCATTTCTCCAAGTATGATCCCAACGCAACCAGCCCACCGCCGGCTCCTGCCGCAAGTGGTCCGGGACGGACATCGAGTCCGGATTGTTCCAAGACGGATTCAGGCATGTCTGAGGTTGATATTGACACCGGCATCCTGCATTTGGGTTATCAAACTGTCCCCTATCGGGTGATGAATAACGAGGTCAGTCTGCGATTTGAATATAATTCCGCCAGTCTGGATGATTTTATCGTTTTCACCGTCAAGGTCGACAACTCGCAGACGGTTCGACCGGATTCCACAACCGTCTCGTTGAATGTAGCGGGGCGCTTTTATCAAACCACTTTCAGCACCGATCAAGTATTGAGTTATTTGAAAATCCGCATTCCGCTGGCTGATGCGAGCGGTGACCTGCTTCCGATCGGCGTGCACCCGTATGATTGTCTGGTGGAAAACAAATACCCCGCATTTTATTGGACGGCCGACTGCTTTGCCTGCAAGCCGGTGCGGCAAACGCAGATTCCCCTTAGAGAATCATACCGCACCAGGACACGGTTTTCCGGGAATTTACTTGTCCAGTATGAATCCCCGGGGCTGTGGAGTAGCGGTACTGGGTGGAAAATCAATTTCGCGAACATGAAGCATCTCCGATTCTCGGCGGATGGAGAATTGGCCTACTTGTCAGAGCATGGACACGATGTGATCGAGCTCCATGGCGGGATGATCGAACAGCTGTCGGGCACAGCACCGAATCCCGTTGAACAAACTTGTGCCATTCAAGCCGGAGAAACCATGGTGGACATGATCATGCCGATACGTTCCGCCGTCCATTTCGTCGAAGGCGAGTACTACTATATTGCCAATCAGGACACGGACTGTTTTCAGTTACGTAAATTCACCCAAAACGGCGACATTCAGGTCGTGATGGGTGGCGGCGACACCATCATTGATTTCAACACCGTCGACACGTTCTTGGCCCGCAACATCAGTAACACTTGGATATTTAGCGACCCCGGTCGACATTTGGCATTTGATTCAGACGGAGAGTTTTATTTTGTGCCGACTGACGCGAATTATAGGATCTTCAAGGTGGACCGCAACGGCATTGGCCGGTTGTATCAGGAATTCGACCGCGCTTATTGGAAAATCAAATCCTTGTGCCTGGATCGAAACGGTAATCTGTTCCTGATTCTAGATTCTCGCGACTCTTCAATCGGCGCTGTCAATTGCCTCTATCAAGTCGACATGCAGGGAAAGAGAACGCTGCGCCTGTCAAAAGTGCGGCATGAAATGGAATTTGAGCAGATTCGGATTGATTCGAACGGGAATATCATCTTCGCCACACGCGGAGCCTATCCAACCTGCAATGCGCCGATTTTCCTGCTGACTCAAGAAAACGAGATCGTGCCGGTGGCTGGATACGATCCGCCGGAGAGCATATGTGCCGGCGTCACTGGAGCCACCGAACTGGAAGAAGGCGTGCCAGCCAGCCGGGTGATCATCCATGGCGTGCTGGACATCCAATTGCAAGAAGACGGCAGTATCTATTATCTCGATACAACATCTGAACTCGTGGGAGCAAACCCGACCGAATTGCATCGTATCCGCAAGATTGGTAGCGACCGGATGGTCCGTTCCGTAGCCTTCTTTCGCAGCCATTGGGGTTGGTTCTGGCAGGGATCTCCCGCCGGTGATCCGTTCGATCACGATGTGGAGAATGTTCGGAATTTCTGCTTTGACGAAGCCGGCAACATCATTGTGCTCGGCCAAAAATTCAGTCGGGGACCTCACCACCTATATAAGATCTGGGGGCAGCGCCTCTTCCTCGATGACTCCCAGCGCTACCGTCTGAATAGAGAAACACTGACGGTATCCGATCGGGCGACGGGTGATGTCACTCAGTTCAATTCTCAGGGGCAGCCGATCCGTTTCATCGACATCCACGGAAATCGTTGGGATTATGAATGGAATGGCGAGGATGACCTCACCACGATCACCGATCCCAAGGGTGGCCTGACCCAGTTGACGTATTCCCCGGATGGGAAACTGCGGGCCGTCGCCGACCCGACCGGGCGGACAACCCAGTTCGACGTGGATGCATCCGGCGACCTGGTGCGCATCGAGCAACCCGACGGATCCGCGCTTCACTTCGAATATGACAGTCACCATCGGCTCACCGCCAAGACCCTGGCCGACGGCAGCCGGTTCACGTACGAGTACGATCCCGTCTTCGGCACCCTGGCCCGGGCCATCGCCCCGACCGGCGAGATGCGGCAGTACCTGCCCGGAATCAACCAGGGCCAGGTGCTCCAGCCGGAACAGTGGACCGAGGACAATCCGTTTCCCGCCGACGCGTCCAACCTGAGCACCCGGATCGACGGCGAGGGCCATCCCCACCATCTCTGGACCGACGAAAACGGTTATCTCCTGGCTGCGGAAGATCCGCTGGAGAACATGACCCTATCCGAGCCCGACGGCGCCGGCCGGCCGAAAGTGGTGACTCACCCCGATGGATCTTGGGAAGAGCACGTGTACGATTATCTGGGCAATGTGATCCGGTCAACCCGACAACCGTCAGGGGCGATGCGGCAGTATGCCTACAACACTACCATAAATCGGCTGGTGGAGATGTTCGACGAACTGGGTCGTCGCACCATCTATGCCTACGACGACCGGCGCAACCTGGTGCGGGTCACCGATCCCCTGGGGGGAGTCACCCGGACCGAATACAGGACCGATGGACTGCCGGCGGTCGTGTATGACCCCCTGAACCATCCAACCCGCTATGCCTATGACGCCTCAGGCAACCTGGAACGCATCACCGACCCCCTCGGGCATGAAACGGTCTACCAGCGCGACGGGGCCGGCAACGTCATCGCCGTCACCGATCCCAACGGTCACACCACCACCTTCACCTACGACATCATGAACCGGAAGACCAGCCAGACCGATCCCTACGGCCAGACCACCTCCTTCACCTACGTCTGCGCCGGGACCAACGCCTCGAGCTGTTCCTGCTGCAGCGGCGAGAGCGCGAAGGTGGCCGCCATAACGGATCCGCTGGGAAACGTCACCTCCTTCGAGTATGACGGCGTGGGCACCTGGTCCGGCAGACCGATCCGCTGGGATTCTTCAAGACCATGGCGTACGACCTGAACAGGAATCTGATCGCCGTCACCGACGAAGAGGGCCGCGTCACCCGGTTCGAGTACGATGCCGCGAACCGCCAGACCGCCGTGATCGGCCCGGATCCGCAGGTCCTCGGCGGCCCGGACGGCCCCCGAACCGACATGGACTACGACGCCGCCGGCCGGGTGATCGCCCGGA
>JAAZOE010000412.1 GCA_012797915.1 Candidatus Zixiibacteriota bacterium
ACCCGACCACCACCTTCGATTTCATCATCACCGGCATCCGCAGGCGGTCGTCGGTCAACCAGACGGTCAGTTTTCCCTCGTGTTTGAAAATGCCGGCCGATTGCAGAAGCGGTTCCACCACCAGGCAATCGAACGATCCGGCTTTGGTCGAAATCTTTTCCTTGCGATGCACTTTCACTTCGAGGGGATAGTTCTTGCCGTCGGTGAAATTGTCGACCGAAACCGTTTCCCCCACCGTCAGCGGTTGGGTGCGGATATAATACAGCGCCGACAGGGCATCCTGCACGTACGGCGCCACCGTGATGGTGTCGTCCTTGTAGACGACGGTGTGGTTGATCTGGTCGATGCTGTACTTGCGCTCGGCCCGATACTTGCCTTCCCGCAGGGTTTTCTCGAACCGCCACGAGAAAAGCCCGATCGCATCCATGACCGATTCCACCCGGTCCTGCACCGGGTAGAACGACGAGAAAAACTTGTTCGATTCGGCGGTGGTGACGATCCGATAGGCCGGCCGGCCTTCGTATTCGATCAGGTCGGCCACTTCCATCGTGGCCGATCCGGCGTTGATGAATCCGTAGCCTATGTCAAAACTGAGCCGCTCGCCGACGCCGAAGGCGATGTTCTCGACATAGCGGTCGATCGCCGGCGGCACCGAATCGGTGACCGAGGCCAGCCTCGCCGGCGTGTCCTGGGCGGCGCTGTATTGGGTGCGGATGACATACCCCGACCCATACAGCAGGCCGATCACCCCCGTGACGATGATGATACTGACCGCCGCACCGCGAAACCTCATGATCCTCGCTCTCCCTTGACCGCCGCCCGCCGGATCAACTCCGGCAGCATCCTCCCCAACTCCTCGCCGATCTCCAGAAACGTCTGATTGTACTGGTCCAGCGACCCGCCGATCGGATCGGCGACCCCCTCGCCGTCGTCCCCCGGCTCCGGAAATCGCTTTAATAAAAACGTCTTTTCCCGCGCCTCCGGGCTGATGGTCACCACATCTCGGTAATGCGTCGGCGTCATCACCAGAATCAGGTCCGCTTCTTCGATTAATTCCCGGGTCATCGGCCGCGAGCGATGCCCCGAAATGTCCCCGTCCCAGGTTTTCACCGCCTCCACCGCATAGGTCGTGGCCGGACATCCCGGCGGCGCTGCCGTCCCGGCCGACAGGACATCGATCGTGTCGATCCCCCGACCCTGCAACAGCACCCGCAGGCTTCCCTCGGCCATCGGCGACCGGCAGGTATTGCCGGTGCAGATGAACAGCACCTTGTAGTTACCCATCCAGCCCCTCCCGGCGAAGATGGCTGCGAAGTTCGGCCTCGGCGATCGCCCCATGACGCAGGATTCGCACCGCGCCGTTGACCGCCGCGACTGTCGAGGGGGTGATCGCCCGGCAGGGACCGCCATCGAGGTATAATCCCACCGCTTCACCCAGCGATTTATGGATCAGATCCACGGTCGCCGGCGTCATCTCGCCGCTGCGGTTGGCCGAGGTCGCCGTCACCGGAAACGGCACGCGGGCCATCACCGCCGCCACCAGCGGCGATGATGACAACCGGATGCCGATGCCATGCGGCGAAAGGAAGTGACGGCTGACGGCCGTCTGATTTTCTTTGGCCGGAAGCACCAGCGTGAGCGGTCCCGGCAAAAACTTCGTGGCCAGACAACGCGAAATCGGCGTCAAAACACAAAACGCCTCCGCCATGGCGATATCGCGGACGAACAGCGCCGACCGATCGCTTTCCGCCCGCCCCTTGATTCGGTTGATCGTGCCCGGGGCCTCGTCGGAATCGGCCCGCACCGCCAGACCATACTGCGTCTCCGTCGGGATAACCACTGCCAACCCCTCGGTCAGGGCCTCGACAACTGCCGCGATAACCTTCTCCTCCGGTGCGGCCGGATTACAGACGATCACCCGGCTCATCGATACTCTCCCTCACCCAACGGCCTACCGGGATCCGGGGCGGACGGTGACATTCCATTCGTATCCAGAGGAATGATCGGCCGGTCGAGCGTATCGAGCGGCGGCGGTTGCTGCGGTTTCTTGATCGCCCGGGCCACCCAGGGGCTGGGATAACCGATCGACCGGATGCTCTCGATCATCCGTTCCGCCTCGCTCCGCGTGGGGAAATCCCCCACCCGCAGGCGGTAGTACGGTACCTCGTAATCCAGATGAATCGGCAGGCTGAAAATCTCCTGGGCGATGGCCAGCTCCCGATTGGCCTCGCCGTACAGCCGGGAAGTAAAAATCTCGACCCGGAACACTTCGATCGGCCCGGCGGCCGAATCGGCCCGCGCCGTATCCCGCAGTGAGGCATCCAACCCCGGTCGGATGGTCCGAATCGGATACACCTCCGGGACGACCTCCCGGTCGACGGCCGCGGCCAGCGGATCGAATTCGATAGTCGCCTCCGGTTTCTTTTCCTCCTCGTGGAGACGCAGGAATCCGGGGGCGTTGCAGGCGGCCGCCAGAAGCGCCAGGCCGAGTATATATGCGGAAGCCCGTTTCATCTACAGGTATTTCTTCAAGTCCTCATCGGCGGCGATCTTGGCCAGCAGTTCCTTCATCTGGTTCAGCTGGGTCTTGTTGGCCACCAGCACCACGTCGCCGACCTTGGCGATCACCGTGTCGGCCAGGCCGGCCGCGGCAATCAGCCCGTCGCCGGCGTTGTAAATAGTCGACTCGAACGTATCCAGCGTCACCGCCCTGCCGACGATCACGTTGTTGTCCCGGTCGGTCGGTTTGAACCGCTGCAGCGACAGCCAGCTGCCGACGTCGTCCCACAGAAAATCCCCCTTGAGGGTCAGGACGTTGTCCGCCTCTTCCAGTACGGCGTAGTCGATCGAAATCGGTTCCGCCTCGTTATACAATTTCTCCCGGGCCTTTTCTTCATCGGCTGTGCCGATATGTCCGGCGTATTCCTGAAGCAGGGCGTGGGTTTCCGGTTGGCAGTAAAGCATGGCGTTTAAAATTGCCTTGGCCGACCAGATGAACATCCCCGAGTTCCACAGGTGTTTCCGGTCGTGGTAATACTGTTGGGCCGCCACCGGACGCGGCTTTTCCTTGAACGCCGCCACCCGGCAGACGGTGACCCCGTCCACCTGCCACTGCTCGTCTCCCAGTTCGATATATCCGTACCCGGTTTCCGCGCGGGTGGGGACGATCCCGATGGTGATTAAATGATTATCCTCGGTCGCCAGCTTGACCCCGGCCTTGATAACCTCGACCATCTTCCCCACCGGTTCGATGAGGTGGTCGGCCGACAGCACGACCATGATCGCTTCCGGATCCCGCTTCTGCAGATGGATGGCGGCGTAGCCGATGGCCAGGCAGGTGTTGCGGCCGATCGGTTCGATCAGCAGGTTTTGCGGCCCCAGCTGATGACAGCCGTCGAGGATGGCGCGGGCGATATTGGCCCCGGCCACGACCACCACCCGCTCCAGCGGGATATACTGCCCGACCCGGTCGATGGTCACGTTGAGCATGCTTTTGTCGGAGGTCAGCGGCAGGAGTTGTTTGGGACGGGTTTCGCTGGACAGCGGCCAAAAGCGTTCCCCTTTTCCCCCGGCCATGATAACGGCATAAATCACTGGAAGACTTCTCCTTATTTCAGGTACGGCGACACCGCCAAACAAAGATAATACGGCCCCTGTTACCCCCTGTCAAGCAAACTTTCTCCTCTATCGCCGCCGGTGTTTACCATCAACTCCCGCATGGACTTCTGCGGCGGCGGGAACCCTTTCCTGCCGCTTTCGGCGTTCCGGCGGGTTTTGTCCGCCACACATACCCTCACCCCCAGCCCCTCGCCCGAGAACACCCTCACCCCCGGCCCCTCTCCCAGAGGGCGAGGGGAGCCGGACGGGTGGCCGATCCCTTTAGGGGTCGGGACCCGGCAAAAACCGCGCGCCCCGGTTCCGGCGGGTCTTGCCCGCCGCAAATACCCTCACCCCCCCGCCCCTCTCCCAGAGGGCGAGGGGAGCCGGCAAAAAGCGATTGACAAATCTGTCTTCTTTTGTATGATAAAATCGACACCGTCCCTCGGGCCAGACGCGGGGGAATCCGTGGGCGGTCCGCCGGCGGCTGATCCACATCTGCCCCATTGTTCCGGCCCCTGGGCGCCGATGATTACTTGCATAGATGAACCGCGCGCGGCGATGCGGCACGCGCTAAACATTACTTCCGGTACCCCACAGCTGCTATGTACGGTGTCAAGTCCATTCGGTCGATTCGGTCGTGAATTCTAACCACTCTGCTATTCGCGGCCTCGGCCATAGTCGAGCCGCAGGTAAGGTCTTCGGTCGTTTCACGCCGAGGCGGCACACTTGCTGACGTGG
>JAAZOE010000413.1 GCA_012797915.1 Candidatus Zixiibacteriota bacterium
ACCACCTTCGTCACCATGGCCTACATCATCGTCGTCAATCCGAAAATCCTCGAAGCCGCCGGCATCCCCTTCGGCCCCTCCATGGTCGCCACCATCATCACCGCCTTTTTCGGAACCATGCTGATGGGCCTCTATGCCCGCCGGCCGTTCGCCATCGCCCCCTATATGTGCGAGAACGCCTTCATCGCCTACACCGTCGTGCAGGTGCTCGGCTACACCTGGCAGGCCGCCCTGGGGGCGATCTTCATCGCCGGCATCCTCTTCACCTTGGTCAGCCTGCTGGGCATCCGTTCCTGGCTGTCCAGGGCGATCCCGGCCTCCCTTAAAATCGCCTTCGCCGTCGGCATCGGCCTGTTCATGACCTTCATCGGCCTCAACGACATCGGCGTCGTCACCCTCGGCGCGCCCGGCGCCCCCGTCCACGTCGGCGACCTGAGCAGCCCGGCCGTTATCCTGGGCATCGTCTGCTTCCTGCTGATCGGCTTCCTGACCATCCGGCGCATCTATGGGGCCCTGCTTCTGGGAATTCTCTTGGTCACGTTCCTGTCGTTCATCGTCGGCGTCGCCGCTGTCCCAAAAGATTGGCTCAGCCTTCCCCCCAGCCTAAAACCGGTCTTTCTCCAACTCGACATCCGCGGGGCCTTCACCTGGGGATTCTTCCCGGTCGTCCTGACCGTCTTCGTCATGAGCTTCGTCGACACCACCGGCACCCTGCTGGGGCTGGCCTACAAGTCCGGCTTCCTCGATGACAAGGGAGAACTGCCCGAAATCGAAAAGCCGATGCTCTGCGACGCCGTCAGCACCGTCGTCGCCCCGCTGGTCGGGACCACCACCGCCGGAGCCTTTATCGAGTCGGCCGCCGGGATCGAGGCCGGCGGACGATCCGGGTTCGCCTCCATTATCACCGCTCTACTCTTCTTACTGGCCCTGTTTTTCGCCCCCTTCCTGACGGTCGTCCCCCCGTGCGCCTATGGCGCGGCCCTGATTTTCGTCGGTCTGTTGATGATGTCCCCCATTACCCATCTCAATTTCGACGATCTCAGCGAAGGGATTCCGGCGTTTGCCGTCATCATCCTGATGAGTTTTACCTACAACCTCGGGATCGGCATCACCGGCGGGTTCGTGGTCTACCCCTTGACCAAGCTTTTCGCCGGCCGTCCCAAAGAAATCCCCGCCGGGATGTGGATCCTGGCGATTCTGTCGGCCCTGTTTTTCGTCTTCTATCCATACTGATCCAGGTTGTTGGGAGGCCGCCTCGTCCGGCCCCATCGTCCGGACTCGAAAACCTGTTCATAGCATCACATTCTTACACCCTCAACCAATATGTGATTGCGCGGTATCCTCCCCCCATTCTTATTGTCTATGACCCGGTGATGCGGCGACGATAGAAAAGGGAAGCAGATGTTTGGCCCCCCAATTTTTAATGGCCGTTCTACAGGGTCATGGGCCAATGAGAGGAAGGGCAGGCGATAATATGGAACCCCTATGTTGTTCTGCAGTGTCCTTGGCCGACGACGCTTCTGCGGCGGCGGCAATGACCCTGCAGGCATTCATGGGCTTGCGATTTGAGGAGATTTACGACATCCGGGAAGGCAGCAACCTCGGGAATATAACCGCGACCTAAAGAACAGCCTGATAATATGGGACCCATATTTTTGATGAAACGAACCCATTTGGGCAGTCAACAAACTCCCGCATCCCTTTGGAGGGTATATTGTTCACGCCCAGCCGCCATCTGGCGTCTGAATCCAATAATTGGGTTCGCTTTGGGTTCGCTCTCGGGTGTATTCCTCCGATGTCGGATGGAAACATCCGCTTGACCGGCAACTGGTGACCGGCTCCCGGGACCTGCGCCGTCAGCCCTCGGAGAAACCGATTGCACGATCGGCAAACGGAGTTATATTAAACCAGTCGTATAGAGCGGCTTATATCATCGGTCGACATCGGCGCAGAAAGCGCCCGTCCGGCCGTCAAACAGGAGATGTCCATGCCCCGTGCCTTGCCGTTTCTTCTCATGATGGGCTGTTGTATCATTATATCGGCCACCCCGCTTTGGGCGGCCGAATCAATCGTGAAATGTCGACCGGCAACCGCCGATGGCCCCGGCCATGAAACCATGATCGCCCCGACCTCCGCGATGGCCCATAGTGACGCGGCCACCTACGGCGGCACCCTGCGCCTGTTCGTGGTGGAGCCGGTCTCGCGGTGGTGGGATGCTGAGGGGAAAAATTACGACTTCGGCTTTCTCTCGTTCGCGGCCGAGGAACCGTTTTCCATTCCGTACGGAGAGAAGATCGATTTTCAAACGACCTGGGACGGCAAAACGTTCGGTTTCGGGGATGTCACCGAGGACAACATCATGGTCATCGCCGTCATATATAATGACGACCCGGTGACGGCCTATTCCGATCCACCCTCCGGATCGCCCTTTTCGGCCTATTATGTAGATGCCGCGGCGGCGGCCTTGCCGGGGGAAACCGGCTATAACCAGACCACGCCGAATTCAACCCATACCATATTCATCGAGGAAGGCTCGGGCACATATTGAGGCTCCTGCCCTTTGGCAAGGAGTTCCTTGCATACGGTCTACGCCTCCGGGCAATACAATTTCCTCTATGCCGCGCTGGTGTACAATGTCAATACCTACGCCGCCGCCCGCTTGGATGAGTACAATATCGCCTGGGTGCCGTCCTGTTACTTCGATGGTGGGTACGCCTATAATGCGGGGATGTCGACAGCCGCCGTCGCCGCCGGTCTGGACTCCTGCGGCCTGCGGGAGGTCCCGGCCCTCGAGCTCAGTGTTACCCTGACCTGGGTGGAAACGGCCTTTCTGCAAATCGACGTCAGCATCACCAACAATGATCTGACCAACACCGCCCCCTCGACCCCCTCGGCGCCGGTCGGCCCGGCCCTGGGCGCGGCCACCAAACCGTACCTCTTCTCCGCCGCCGCCACCGATCCCGACAACGACCCGCTCTATTACCAATTCGACTGGGGGGACGGCACGGAAAGCGATTGGGTGGGACCGTACCCATCCGGCAGCGCCGGTTCCGCCGACCATGCCTGGACGACCGGAGGCAGTTTCGTCATCCGCACGAAGGCCAAGGACCCCTATGGCGCCGAAACCGACTGGTCGGCCTCGGCCGCCATTGATTTGAAACCTGCCGGAGACGCCAACGACGACGGGATTGTCAACATCGGTGACGCGGTCTATATCATAACCTATGTGTTCCGGGGCGGTCCGGCTCCGGCCGTCCTCGACTCGGCCGACGGCAATTGCGACGGCAAGGTCAATGTCGGCGACGCCGTCTTTCTAGTGACCTATATCTTCCGTTCCGGTCCCCCACCGGGATGCCTTTGATTGAAGGATGCCTTTCCTGATGGATGGCCGGGAGGTTCAGCGGGAATGAGAGCAGGGGGGATTTCTCGTCTTGAAAACCCGTCCCTTCACGGCGGCGGACAGGCCGGTTTCGGAATCACGGCTATTTTCTTCCGCAATCGCTCTTTGTCGGAAATACCGGATATCCGTCCCTTGACAACGCTTATGGAAGCCGATTCCGGTCCGTGAAAACCGGTTGCATCGACCATAAAACAGGGTATATTGACATAGTCGTACATACCGACATGCACTACTGCATTGTCTTTCCGCCCGGTTCGCCGGGTCAACCGCAAGACAGGAGGCCTGCATGCAACGTGCACTACTGTTTCTTCTAACCATCTGCATCTGTATTGCCCTGACAGCCCCGGTGTTGGCGGCCGAGTCTGTCAGGCTTTGCCGTGAGGCATCTTCGACCGGCGCCTATGGTGATGTTATCGTGGAGCCGCCAAGTGTTTCCGCAACCAAGACTGTAAACTACGAAGGCACTCTTCGGGTGTTCGTGGTCGAACCAGAATCTCGATGGCTGGACTACGATGGCCGCAAATACGGATTCGCTTTCCTCTCTTTCGCTATCGAACAGGCGATTTCCATCCCGTACCAGGAAACAGTCCATTTCCAAGCAACGTGGAACGGCAGCACCTATGGTTTTGGCAACGTCACCGAAGATAACATCATGGTTATCGCGGCTGTTTACGAGGATGATTCCCATACGGCGTATTCCGACCCGCCGTCGGGGTACCCATATACGGCGCACTATGTCGACGCAGCGGCGGCGGCGACATCCGGTCATACCGGCGCCGACACGGCCACGGCGAATTCAACGCACACGATTTTTATCGAGGAAGGTACGGCGACCTGGTGTCCTTCTTGCCCCTCTGCAAGGGCCGCGTTGCATACGGTTTATGCTTCCGGGCAGTATAATTTCTTTTATACCGCGCACGTGGTTGATGTCAATACCTACGCCGACAACCGCATGAACGATTTCAACCTCCACTGGTTGCCCTCCTGTTATTATGACGCCGGGTACCGGTATAACAACGGCCAATCAACATCTGAGGTCGTGACCGGGATTACTCAAGCCGGCGCGCGGGTTGTTCCGGACCTTGATCTCGAGGTTTCGATGACCTGGCTGGGGTCATCCAGTATTCAGGTCGATGTCAGCGTCACCAACAACCAATATGTCAACACCATGCCC